>NZ_JAQMIL010000009.1:0-170551 GCF_029990105.1 Bradyrhizobium sp. Arg237L
ACGGGACCCATGGGTGCAACCGGCACCCGGCTTTCCCTGCGCCCTCTGCTATCGAGGAGGGTGGAAAGTGAAGCAAAGCTCGGGCGCAATGCGCCGCGAGAATGCGAACGCGCATCCGCTGTTTGAATCAGACGTAGGATGGGTAGAGCGCAGCGAAACCCATCATTCGCGCAGCGTGCTCGCAAAGCTGATGGGTTTCGCTTCGCTCTACCCATCCTACGGGACCGCTGTTTGAAAATTGAATCATGATTTGCGGCGATGCCGTAGGGTGGGCAAAGCGAAGCGTGCCCACCATTGCGAGCGCGGCGCTGGATGGTGGGCAGGGCGCAAGTGCGCCTTTGCCCCCCTACAGCCTGGATCGTCCGCTTTCGGGACGACGACGGCAGGGCTGTCACTTGTCCGGTGGCGGTGGATCGCTCGCCGCGCTCCGGCTGGCCATCAGCCCCAGCGCCAGCCCGCCGATCGCCAGGATCGGGACCAGCCGTTTCACGCCGATGGCGCGGACGAGCTGCAGGCCGGTTGCTAGCACCGCCGGGTTGGTGAGGAGGGATTGGCGTGCCGCCCGGGCCATCTCCTCGGCGCGCAGTCGCATCTGCCGCTTCCGTGCGACGTAGAGGGCGGCGGCGATCACCGCGACCACCACGAAAAGCGCGGCGCAGGCAAGACATGCCCAAATCGGCCCATTGGTCTGGTGCACCCAGACGAAGAACGCCGCACACAGGAAGCCGAGCGCAATGAGCGCGGTTGCGGCGATCACGACCGCAAGCGACGTCAGCCGCATGGCATTGCCCGCCTGCTCCCTGACGTCACTGACCAGTCGCTGCAGCATGGGGACGTGTCCGCCGCTACCTTCGCCAGGCCATGCCGATCAGGAAGCCGAGGCCGAGCGCAATGCCGACGGTCGCCAGCGGGCGCTGGGTGATGGCGTCCTCCAGCGTTTCCTCGATCGAGGAGTACGCGTCCTGCGCGGCGTCCATCATCGCGCTGCCGCGCTCCGACATGTCGTCGACGGCGGTTTCGGCGCGGTCGCGCGCCTGGTCGTAGCCGCGGCGTGCTTGCTTTCGCGCGCTGCCGGCGAACGAGTTGAGCACCTCGGTGATCTGGTCGGTCAGCGCGGCGATGTCGTCCTTCACGGTGGCGACATCCTTCTGCAGGCGTTCATAGGTTGCTTTGTCTGTCATGTTCTTCAATCCGAAATCGCTTGTCACCGACATCGAACAGCTCCCGAACCAATGTTGCTTCACCAATGTTGTTCTTGGCAGAACGCCGCGTCGGGAACTAAGTTCCCGAGCCGAAATCCGGTTCACGCCTCCGGCAGATGCGGCGAATTGACCGGCATCAGATGCTCCTTGAGGATCAGCGCGACGATCAGGAGTGGGGAGGCCAGGAAGGCGCCCATCGGGCCCCACAGCCAGGTCCAGAACGCCAGTGCGATGAAAATGGCGAGCGCATTCAGGGCAAGTCTTCGGCCGATGATGGTCGGGGTGATGAAATGCCCCTCGAGGAAGGTCAGCACCGCAAAGCAGGCCGGCGCGATCAATCCGGCGCTGATGGTCGAGAAGCTGACGAGACCGACCAGAACCAGCACCACGAACATCGCGACCGGCCCGATGATCGGGATGAAGTTCAGCGTGGCGGCGAGCGCGCCAAGGCCCGCCGGGTTGGGCATGCCAGTGACGGCACAGATCAGCCCGGTCCCGATCCCGACGCCGATATTGATCATGGTCACCATGAGCAGGTAGTTGCCGAGATGTCCCTCGATCTCGTTGAGGATGCGCAGGGTGCGGAGCCGCCAATCGCGATCGCCGAAGGCCATAACGAGCCCCCGCCGCAGATCCTTCCAGCTTGCGATGAACAGGATCAGGGTGGCGATGAACAGCAGGAATTCGGCAAAGGTCGGCGACAGGAATTCCACCGTCGGCTGCACCCATTCGAACTTCGGCAATTGCAACGGGGCAAGCGTCTCGGAGCCGCCGATCATGCTCTGCAATTGCTGCCACAGCGCGAGCGGCCGGTCGAAGATGTGCATCTTTTCTTTCAGCGCCGCTGCGAGCTCCGGCAACCGGGCGCTCCACTCGATCGCCGGAGCGGAAATCAATCCGATAATGAAGGTGGCGGCAGCGCTGACGGCGGCCACGATCAGCACTGCGGCGACCGCGCGGGGCACGCGGTAGCGCTCGAGGAAGCTTGCCGCCGGCGACAGCATGGTGCCGACGATGAAGGCCATCGTGATCGGCAGGAAGAAGGCCTTGGCCAGATAGAGCGCCGCGACGATGGCGATAACCAGGAGCCCGACCAGCGACAGGGCGACGAGCTCGGTGCGGCGGATGACCGGCGGCAGCTCGGCGTGGCCATCGGGGGCGGGCGTGCCTTCGGCGCCATTGGACAGGAGACGCTCACTGGGAAGGACACGCACGCTGGTTCTCTCCCGCCACGGGCGCATGTCAAGGCGACGCGCGGTGTGTGCGTGCCACGACCGGAAATTCTTGGAGGGCCAACTCCAGGCCGGCCGCCAGGTTCCATCGCGCGATCGTGAGCGGTTGTGTTCTTGACTGATGCGACTCTGCCACGGCGGAGCCGGAACCGCGAAGCGATGGCGCGCGTTTGGTTGGGGCAGAGCATCAGCGTGATGCGTATCCAATGGGGCAGCACATGACACCGTCATCCGCTCTATTCCGCCGATCGTCGCGCGCGGCAAACGCGCTTGTCTTCGCCGCCAGCCTGCTGGCGACGCCAATCGCTCTCTCGACCTCGGCAGGTGCTCAGTCGCTGGGCTACGCCCCCATCCGGCAGAGCGCCTTTCCGTCCGATGAGGCGTTGACGCCCGAAGCGAGGGACGCGGAGGCCGGCGTGCTGCCGGAGCGGTTGCGCCGTGCGGTGGTGCCGTTTGCGAGCAGCGAAGCGGCAGGCACGGTCATCATCGATACCGGCAACACCGCGCTGTACTATGTGCTCGGGCAGGGCCGCGCGATCCGCTACGGCGTCGGCGTCGGCCGCGAAGGCTTCACTTGGTCAGGCGTGCAGACCATCAGCCGCAAGGCGGAATGGCCGGACTGGTATCCGCCCGCCGAGATGATCAGGCGCCAGCCCTATCTGCCGCGGTTCATCGCCGGGGGTCCCGGCAATCCGCTGGGCGCGCGTGCGATGTATCTGGGATCGAGCGAATACCGCATCCACGGCACCAACGATCCCTCGACCATCGGCAAGTTCGTCTCCTCCGGCTGCATCCGGATGACCAATGAGGACGTCACCGATCTGTTTGGCCGCGTCAATGTCGGCACCAAGGTCGTGGTGCTGCCGAAGAATGCGCCAGTGCTCGCCCGCGGTTCGGATACCAGGACCACGATCAGCGTGCGCCCGGCGCCGCCGCGTCCGCAAGCCGCGGCGACCACGCTGCCGTCGGGCCAGCAGGCGATACGACTGAACGTGTCGTCGGTGAATTGAGGCGAAAATGGCCCCGATCTCGCATTGGCGATGGATATTCGGCGCGACGGCGCTCGTCCTTGCCGTCGCCGCGCCCGCGGCGCAGGCCCAGGATTTCATCTCGCTCCTGTTCGGCGGCTTCGGCCGGCCTCCGATGATCCGACCGCCGTTCGACGACGGCCCGCCCGCCGTGCAGCAACGGATTTGGCGGCCGCGCGCCTATGACCGCAGCTATGATCGCGCTTATAGCGGCGGGGGTCAGGCGTTCTGCGTGCGTACCTGTGATGGTCGTTACTTCCCGCTGCCGGTCTCCGACAATGCCAGTCGCGCGCAGAGCTGCAATAATTTCTGTCCGGCGAGCGAGACCAAGCTGGTCTATGGCGGCAGCATCGACAACGCCGAGACGGAGGACGGAACGGCGTATTCGGAACTGCCGAACGCGTTCCGTTACCGAAACGAGATCGTGGCGGGTTGCACCTGCAACGGCAAGGATCCCGGCGGGCTGGCGCAGGTCAAAATCGAGGATGATCCCACCCTGCGGAAGGGGGACATCGTCGCCAGCGAAAACGGCCTGATGGTCGCCGGCCGCCCCGACAAGCGCGGTGCCTCGCTGCAGCTCTCGCCCGCGCCCGACCGCATCCGCGCCAAATATGGGCGCGTGCCGGTGGTGGCGCGGGAGTGAGTGGTGAATAGGGGCTAGGCGGCGCGGATCTTGCCGAGGAAATCGGTGACTTGGTCGCCGAGCCCACGGCTTTGGGTCTCCAGCGTCTCCGAGGCGACGCGAACGTCCGCAGCGGCGGCCGCCGCGGTGTCCGCATCGGCCTTCACGCCGGTGATGTTCTCGGACACGTTCTTGGTGCCCTGGGCGGCAAACTGCGTGCTGCGTGTGATCTCCTGGGTCGCGGCGCCCTGCTCCTGGACGGCGGCGGCAATCGCGGTCGCGACTTCATTGACTTCGCCGATGATGCTGCCGATGCCCTTGATGGCGTCGATGGCTTCGCCGGCGACCTTCTGGATGTCGGCGATCTGCTCGGAAATCTCCTCCGTCGCCTTTGCGGTCTGGCTCGCCAGCGACTTGACCTCGGAGGCGACCACGGCGAAGCCGCGTCCGGCCTCGCCGGCGCGGGCGGCCTCGATGGTGGCATTCAGCGCGAGCAGGTTGGTCTGCGCCGCGATGGTGTTGATGAGGCCGATCACCTCGCCGATGCGGCCGGCGGATTTCGCAAGTCCCTGCACGGTGCCGTCGGTGTTGCGGGCCTGGTTGACCGCGCGGCTGGCGATACCGGCCGCATGCGCCGCCTGCTGGCTGATGTCGTTGATCGAGGCGCTCAATTCCTCGGAAGCCGCTGCGACCGTCTCCACGCTCATCGACGCCTCGCCGGACGCCTTTTCGGCGATCTCGACCCGTTCATTGGTCTGGCGCGACACGGCGGAAAGGTTGGCGGACGTCGCCCGCATCTTGCCGGAGGCGTCGCCGAGATGTTCGAGCGTCTGGCGCACCAGATGCTCGAACTCGCCGACATGGTTCTCGATCGTCTGCTGGCGGGCGGCTGCGCCGGCATTGCGCTCGCGCTCCTGCGCTTCGATGCGGAGCTTGTCCTTGGCCTGCTGCCTGAAGGTTTCAAGCGCACCGGCAAGCGCGCCGATCTCGTCCTTGCGCCCGGCATAGCCGCTATCGACATTGAGGTCGCCGGAGGCGACTTTCAGCATGGCATCGCGGATGTTGTGCAGCGGCGTGATGACGCGGCGGCCGATTGCGATCATGGCGCCGACGGTGACCGCGATCGCGCCGGCGAGCAGCGCAAGCTGTGTGATCAGCGAGCGCTGCGCCAGGGCGTATTGGGCGGCGGCGTGATCCTTCGCCGCATCGAGCGCTGCTTCCGCGACCGCCACGGCCGTCCCCATCCGGCCGACGGTGACCGGGCTCCACTGGTTCGCGGCCATCTCCGGCTTCCCGCCATTGGCAAGCGCCGCCATCAGCCGGTCGCGCAGCCTTTGATAATCAGGATCGAAATAGGCGGTCTTGGAGGCGGGAATCGCAGCCGCGAGCTTCGGCGGCAATTGCATGCCTGAGGTTGCCACCTCGAGCGCCTTCCAGGCGGCATCGATGCCGCCGACGAATTTGGTGTAGCTTTGGTGGATTTCCGGCGTGATACGGCCTGCACCGAGTCCGTCTGACACCAGCGCGGAGGCTTCGCCGGCGGTGTTGCGCAGCAGCCAGGCAGTCTGCTTGATGTTGAGCAATTGGTCGATCACCGCATCCTGGTGATTGACGTCGGCGGCAAGCGTTCCCGACAATTTATTGAGCACGTCGAGCAAGGCCTGCGTCGTTGCCTGATACTCCTTCGCCAGGTCGGCGCGACGCGCTTCCTTCGGCTTGGCCATCTCCTGCCAGAATTCCGTCTGCTCGGCCGTCAGCAGCGAGAACAGCCGTTCGAACTCCGCCACTAAGGTCTTCTGCTGGGCGAAGTCCATGGTCTTGAGCCGGGCGAGCCCGTTCGCCATCGCCAGCATTTCGGCATCGCGGAGGTCGCGAAGGTACTTCTCGATCCCGCCGTCCATCGGAGACCCGCCGGTCAGAAGGCGGTTGGTGGACGAACGATCGGTTCGCAGGCTGTGCATCGCCTTGAAAAGGTCGGCCGAGACGTCGGCAATCGTCGAAATCCGGCCCGCCGCCTGCAGCCGGCCCCAGCTATCCCACGCATTCAGCGAGAAACCGACGACGATGCAGAATGCAGTGCTCAGGATAACGATCTTCAGCAACGCGGATACAGAAAGGCGATTCAGCATGTGGCTCCCCCAAAGCTGTCGCCATTTGGAACAATAAGGGTAAAAATTTCCGGAAACGCTATTGCCGTATATTTACGGAGCGCGCTGAAATGACCGAGCTTTTCGCAAGTGGGCAAGTTCCCCGTCAGGAACCTCGCGGGCTTCCGGCAGTTAAGAAAGTGCTAACACGCCATTCATGACGTCCCCGGGGGCCGCATGCTCATCAGCATACTCATCACGTTTCTGGTCGTTGTCCTCGTCCTTTACCTGATCAACCTGCTGCCGCTCGACGCACGCGCCAAGCAGATCGCGCGTGTCGTCGTGATCATCCTCGGCGTGATCTCGCTCTTGAAATACATCTGAAATCCATCGCGGTGTTCTGACAACACACCAAGCAAAAGCCCCGGCGTCGGCCGCGGCTTTTGCTGCAAGAGCCTATCGCAGGCTTCGGAACCAGTCGTCCACATCCTTGCGGATCTGGTCCTTGGCGAAGCCGTAGCGTTGCTGCAGCTTGCCTTCGAGCTGCTCGCGGCGGCCTTCGATCACGTTAAGATCGTCATCGGTGAGCTTGCCCCATTTCTCCTTGGCGGCGCCCTTGAACTGCTTCCAGTTGCCCTCGATCCGGTTCCAATCCATTGCCATCTCTCCGATGCTTCAGTTGAGATGGCGTTGAAACGGATTGACGCCGCACGGGTTCCAACCACGCGGCGTCATGCTCTGTAGCCCGGATGAAGCGAAGCGTAATCCGGGGATGGTGGTCCCGGGTTGCGCTTTAGCTCCACCCGGGCAACGGCGATGTGCCAGATCAGCCGGCGGCCTTCGCTTCGCGACGGCGGGCGGTGAGAATGAACTCGGTGTAGCCGTTCGGCTGCTCGCGGCCCTTGAAGATCAAGTCGCAGGCCGCCTTGAAGGCGACACCGTCGAAGGACGGCGCCATCGGCTTGTAGAGCGGATCGCCCTTGTTCTGGCCATCGACGACGATAGCCATGCGCTTCAGCGACTCCATCACCTGGTCCCTGGTGACGACGCCCTGGTGCAGCCAGTTCGCCAGATGCTGGCTCGAGATGCGCAGGGTGGCGCGGTCTTCCATCAGGCCGACGTCGTGAATGTCAGGCACCTTGGAGCAGCCGACGCCCTGGTCGATCCAGCGCACGACATAGCCCAGGATGCCCTGGCAGTTGTTGTCGATCTCCTGCTTCACGTCATCGGGCGCCCAGTTCGACTGCGACACCGGAATGGTGAGGATGTCGGAGAGTTTCGCGCGCGGCCCACCCTTGGCCAGCTCCTGCTGGCGCGCGATCACGTTGACCTGGTGATAGTGCAGCGCGTGCAGCGTCGCAGCGGTCGGCGACGGCACCCAGGCGGTGGTGGCGCCGGCCTGCGGATGGCCGATCTTCTGCGCCAGCATGTCGGCCATCTTGTCGGGCGCCGCCCACATGCCCTTGCCGATCTGCGCATGGCCGGGCAGGCCGTCGATCAGGCCGATGTCGACATTCCAGTCCTCATAGGCCTTGATCCAGGGTTGCGCCTTCATGTCGTTCTTGCGGATCATCGGACCCGCTTCCATCGAGGTGTGAATCTCGTCGCCGGTGCGGTCGAGGAAGCCGGTGTTGATGAACATCACGCGCTTGCCCGCATTCTGGATGCTGGCCTTGAGGTTGACCGTGGTGCGGCGCTCCTCGTCCATGATGCCGACCTTGAGCGTGTTCTCCGGCAGCGAGAGCAATTTCTCGACCTCGCCGAACAACTCACAGGTCAACGCGACTTCATCGGGGCCGTGCATCTTCGGCTTGACGATGTAGACCGAGCCGGTGCGGCTGTTCTTCACCTTCGACTTGCCCTTGAGATCATGGATCCCGAGCAGGCCGGACACCGCGGCATCAAGGATCCCTTCCGGGATTTCCTCGCCCTTCGCATCGAGCACGGCGTCGGTGAACATGTGATGGCCGACATTGCGCATCAGAAGCAGGCTGCGGCCGTGCAGCGTCAGATCCTTGCCGTCGGGCGTCTTGTAGATGCGGTCGGCATTGAGCGAGCGCGTCAGGCTCTTGCCGCCCTTCTCGAAATCAGCCGACAGCGTGCCGGCCATGAGACCAAGCGTATTGCGATAGACCAGCACCTTGTCCTCGGCGTCGACGGCCGCGACGCTGTCTTCCATATCGAGGATGGTGGAGACCGCCGCCTCCAGGATCATGTCGGCGACCCCTGCCGGATCGTCCTTGCCGATCGGATGATTGCGGTTGATCGTCACGTCGATGTGCAGGCCGTTGTTGACGAGCAGCACGGCGCTTGGCGCGGCGGCATCGCCCTGATAACCCGCGAATTGCGTGGCCGATTTCAGTGCGGTGGTGTTGCCGTTCTTGAGCTTCACCGCGAGCTTGCCGCCGCTGACGCTGTAGGAGGTCACATCAGTGTGGCTTCCGGTCGCGAGCGGCGCGGCCGAATCCAGCAGCGCCTTGGCCTTCGCGATCACCTTGTCGCCGCGCGCTTTGTTGTAGCCCTTGCCACTCTCGCTCGGGTCATGCGGGATCGCGTCGGTGCCGTAGAAGGCGTCATAGAGGCTGCCCCAACGCGCATTCGCCGCATTCAGCGCATAGCGCGCATTGGTCAGGGGCACCACGAGCTGAGGACCGCAGATCTTGCCGATTTCTTCGTCGACATTGGCGGTCTCGACCTGCCTGGTCGGCGGCTCCGGGAGGAGATAGCCGATTTCCTTCAGGAAAGCGGTATAGGCGTTGATGTCGAACTTCTTGCCCTTGTTGGCGCGGTGCCAATCGTCGATCTTGGCCTGCAGCGTGTCGCGGAAGGCGAGCAGCTCGCGGTTTTTCGGCCCCAGTTTTGCGATGATGGCGGCGAGCCCCGCCCAGAAGGCGTCGGGCGCGATCCCGGTGTTGGGGGTCGCTTCCTTGGCGATGAAATCGAACAGGACAGGGGCGATCTTCAATCCGTGGGCTTCGACACGCGTCATGTTGGGCTTTCCAAGAGAAATGGCGTTTACGGACTGTTTTCGGGACGAAAACAGCAAAAAACGCGCCAAAAGGCGGGCGGTTCAGCGCCCTTTTAGCGCTAAAGCCACGGCCATGAGAAGGCCCCCCGGGTGGCCATATTACCCGCAACCGTCATGCCCCGCGGAGGCGGGGCATCCAGTACGCCGCGGCTTCTCGGTTCAACTACGATCATCTCCGAAATACTGGATCGCCCGGTCAAGCCGGGCGATGACGGAGGGAGTTGTTCTCTAAATATTCGCCGCGAGGTCGGCGACTTCCTCGAACAGGATGCCGGTTTGGGCCAGCATCCGTTCGATTTCGTCTACTGCGTCAGCGACTGTCCGGCTCGACGTATCGATGGTCAGTTCGTTACCCGCCGGCGGCTCGTAATCATTGGTGATGCCGGTGAAGGAGGGCAGGCCGCCCGCGCGGGCCTTGGCGTAGTGGCCCTTGGGATCGCGGCTTTCGCAGATTTCCGCGGGCGTCGCGACATAGATCTCGCGGAACGCGCTGTCGGCGATGCGGCGCGCGGCGGCGCGGTCGGATGCGGCGGGCGAGACCGCGGCGACGATCGCGATATGGCCGTTGCGCGCCAGATGCGTCGCGACCTCCGCGAGGCGGCGGATGTTTTCGCTGCGATCCGCGTGCGAGAAGCCAAGGTCGCTGTTGAGGCCGGCACGCAAGGTGTCGCCATCGAGCAGGATCGGCGAGCCGCCATTCGTGAACAGCCGCCGCTCCAGCGCAAGCGCCAATGTCGATTTGCCGGAGCCGGGCAGCCCCGTGAACCAGAGCACGGCGCCGCCATGACGATAGCGGGCCGCACGCTCGTCGGCGCGCAACGCGGATTCCACCGGCACGATGTCGACGGGCACGGCGCGCTGGCCGGCATCGACCGACAGCACGAGGCCGCCACCGGCGATCCGGCCGTTCACCTCGATCACCAGCCGCCCGGTGCGCGGGCTTTCATGATAGGGATCGGCAGCAATCGGCTGCGCCAGCGAGATGTCGATCTCGCCGACATGGTTGCGTGCGATCGAATTGGTTTCCTTGTTGGAGAGCGCGCCGGGATCGACTGCCTTGTCGATCGCGACCACGCTGGCGCGGGTCTCGCGCGTGCCGAGCCGGATCAGGATCTGGTCGCCCTTCGACAATGGCTTATCGTGCAGCCAGAAGATCCGGGCGTGGATGCGGCGGGTGTCGCGCGGGCTCAGGCCGACATGGCCGATGACGTCGCCGCGCTCGATGAAGAGCTCGCGGTCCAGCGTGATGCCGACCGAGCGGCCGGCCGTTTGCGGTCCCTGAAGCGGCGTCACCGGCCAGCTCTCGACGGTCTTGATCTTCGCGATCTTGCCGGCGGGCATGATCACGATCTCGTCGCCGGCCTTCAGGCTGCCGGATTCGATGCGGCCGGCGATGATGCGGCGGTCGTCGAACTTGTAGATCGCCTGCACCGGCAGTCGCAGCGGCAATGTTTCCGCCGGCCGCGCCGGCTCCAGCGCATCCAGCGCCTCGACCACGCTCGGCCCCTTGTACCAGCCGATCCGCGGCGTGTGCGCGGCAACGCCGTCGCCGTCGCGCGCGGAAATCGGAATCACCGCCGATGGCTTCACGCCAAGACCGGTCAGGTGCGCCGATATCTCGTCGCTGATCTCGTTGAAGCGCTCGGCGCTAAAATCGACCCGGTCCATCTTGTTGACGACGACAGCGACCTGCTTGATGCCGAGCAAATGCAGGAGATAGCCGTGCCGCCGCGTCTGGTCGCGCACGCCTTCGAGCGCGTCGATGATCAGCACGGCGCCGTCGGCCTGCGAGGCGCCGGTGATCATGTTGCGGAGGAACTCGGCGTGGCCGGGCGCGTCGATCAGCACCACGTCGCGCGAGCGGGTACGGAAGCGGATCTGCGTGGTGTCGATGGTGATGCCCTGGTCGCGCTCGGTCTGCAGCGCGTCCAAGAGGAACGACCATTCGAACGGCATGCCGCGCCGCGCGCTGACGGCCTTCAGCATTTCGAGCTTGCCATCGGGCAGGCTGCCGGTCTCGTGCAAGAGGCGGCCGACGAGGGTGGATTTGCCATGATCGACATGGCCGACGATGACGATGCGGACTTGCGGGCGCGTGGTGCCGTTCGGTGTCGCCGAAATCGCGCTGGGAAGAACCATGTTCATCGAAGATCGCCTTAACTTGCCAAGAGCTCAGAGATAGCCGGCGACACGCAGCCGCTCGAACGCATCCTCGGTCTCATGATCGAGTGCGCGGCCCGCGCGTTCCGGCACCTTGGTGTCTTCGAGCTCGGCCAGGATCTCATCGATGTCAGACGCGGTCGACGCGACGGGGAAGGTGATGTCGGCATCACCAAGCGAACGATAGCGCTTGCCGTCCTTCGCCAGATAAAGCGGGATGATCGGGATGTTCTCGCGTCTTGTGTAGGCCCAGATGTCGGCCTCGGTCCAATGCAGGATTGGATGGATGCGCAGATGCGCGCCTTGCGGCGGCGAGGCGTTGAAGTGATCCCAGAATTCCGGCGGCTGGTCGCGCACATCCCATTCGCCCTCGAGTCCGCGCGGCGAGAACACGCGCTCCTTGGCGCGCGTGGCCTCTTCGTCGCGGCGGATGCCGGCGATCAATCCGTCAAAGCCGTGCTTGACCAGCGCGAGCTTCAAGCCCTCGGTCTTGCGCGCAGCAGAGCGCGCCGCAGGCGGCAGCGTGGGGTCAACACTATCGATCGGCGGGCAGGGTTCGACGCGCAGGTCGATATCCCATTCCTTCGCGTACTGGTTGCGGAAGGCATACATCTCCGGAAATTTCTTGCCGGTATCGACATGCAAGGCAGGGAAGGGCACGCGGCCGAAGAACGCCTTGCGCGCGAGCCAGATCATCACGTTGGAGTCCTTGCCGAGCGACCACAACAGCGCGAGCTTCTTCAACCGGGCGAACGCCTCGCGCAGAATGTAGATGCTTTGCGCTTCGAGCTCGTCGAGATGATCCATTGAAGGGACGGTCGCGGGTGCTTCGACGAGGATTTTGCGCGACGCCTTTATTCCCTCGCGGGGCTCGGATGAGCGCAACCGTGCTGTGCCGGATTCGTTGTCGAGAAGATGCATCTCTGTGCCTTGGCCTTTGGAGGCGAAAATTCTATAGTTGCGATGCAATAGAGAAGAAATAAATTTCTCTTTGCGGGCGCTTGCCGACACATATATAGAATAAAATTCCAGTCAACCCATAAGTTGGGGAAGCGAGTGGCGCATGCGGTTCTTGCCGGTGTTCCTGGATCTGCAAACAGGCGTGGTGCTGTTGGTCGGCGCCGGCGATCTCGTGCGTGCGAAGCTGCGTCTGCTCGCAGCCGCCGGCGCGCGCGTCCGCTGGTTTGCGACCGACGGCAATCATGATGTGAGCGGGATCGATGTGACGCGCATCGAACTCGCGGCAGGCGATCCACTTGCTGCCGATCTCAGCGGTGTCATCGCGGTGCTCTGCGCGGGCGCCGGCGATATCGGTGTTGCGATGGCGGCGCGTGCGAAGGCTGTCGGCCTGCCCGTCAATGTGATGGACGATCTCGACCATTCCACCTTCATCTTCCCGGCGATCGTTGATCGCGGCGATGTCGTGGTCGCCGTCGGCACCGGCGGCGCTTCGCCTGTTGTGGCGCGCCGCGTGCGCGAGCGGATCGAGGCGGTGCTGCCCTCGCGCATCGGCGATCTCGCGTCTTTCATCGGCCAATTCCGCAAATCTATACACGCGCGCATAGGCGAATTCGCACTGCGCCGCCGCTTCTGGGAGCGCGTTGTCGACGGTCCGATCGGCGCGCTGGTGCTGGCCGGCAAGAGGGGCGAAGCGGAAAAGGCGCTGCAGCAGATTTCCGATCCCTCCGCCTTTGCCGGCGCGACCGCACTCGGCAAGGCCAAGGGCCATGTGACGCTGGTCGGTGCGGGACCCGGCGATCCGGATCTCCTCACTATCAAGGCGCTGCGCGCGCTGCAGGACGCTGACGTCGTGTTCTACGATGAATTGGTGTCATCGGAGATTCTCGACCGCGCGCGCCGCGACGCATCGCGCATTCCGGTCGGCCGCCGCGTCGGCAAGCCCGGCATCGGCCAGGACGCGATCAACGGACTGATGATCGAGGCTGCGAAATCAGGACAGCGCGCGGTGCGGCTGAAGGGCGGCGATCCCTTCATCTTCGGCCGCGGCGGCGAAGAGATCGAGGCGCTGCGCCAGGCGGGCATCGCCTATTCGGTGATCCCCGGCATCACGGCGGGCCTCGGCGCCGCCGCACAATTCGAGACGCCGCTTACCTTCCGCCATGAGGCGCTGCGCATCACCTTCCTCACCGCGCACAAGGCGCGCGACGCCGAGACTGTCGACTGGTCGGCGCTAACAGACAAGAAGATGACCGTCGTCGTCTATATGGGCATGACCGCGGCGCCGACGATCCGCGCCGGCCTCCTAGCCGCCGGTCGCTCGCCGCAAACGCCGGTCGGCGTGTTCGCGCGGGTGTCGCGGCCGGATGCCAAGGCTGCGGTCGGAACGCTCGAACATCTGCCGTCGCTGGTCGAGAAGATCGATGGCGGCCCCGCCATCCTCGTCATCGGCGACGTCGTCTCCCACTCCGCGCCGTGGCGTCAAGCCAACCTCAACCAAGTGATCTCGGAACTTTTGGAAGCTGCCGAATGACCTCTCCGCTTGAACAGAAGAAAATCAGAATTACCGGGCCTTCGGTAGTGACTGCCAACCGCACTCATGACGGCGTGGTGATCTATCGCACGCCGCAGCATGGCTGGTCGTCGCGCCTCGCTGATGCCGCGATCGTGCGCACATCCGACGATGCGCGGGCGCTGCTTGCCGAAGCGGTTGCCGACGATGTCGGTGCCATCGGTTCCTACATCGCGCCTGTCGAAATCAAGGACAATGGAGAGATTGCGCCCGGCAATCTCCGCGAACATATCCGGTCGGAAGGCCTCACCATCGAGCTTCCGGTTCCGGCTTAAGGTTTTCCCTCATGTACGCATATGACGAACTCGATCGCACGCTCCTTCACGAACGTGTCGAAGAATTCCGCGACCAGGTGAAGCGCCGCCTTTCCGGCGAACTCACCGAGGACGAATTCAAGATCCTGCGATTGCAGAACGGCGTGTATCTGCAGCTCCACGCCTATATGTTCCGCGTCGCGATCCCCTATGGCACGCTGTCGTCAAAGCAACTGCGCGCGCTTGCCCATGTCGCGCGCCGCTACGATCGCGGTTACGGCCACTTCACGACGCGGCAAAACATCCAGTTCAACTGGATCAAGCTCGCCGAGCTGCCGGACGCGCTCGCCGATCTTGCCGAAGTCGGCATCCACGCCATGCAGACTTCCGGCAACAACATGCGCAACGTCACCTCGGACCAGTGGGCGGGCGTCGCGCCCGGCGAGGTCGAGGATCCCCGCATCTGGTCAGAGCTGCTCAGGCAGCATACGACGCTGCATCCGGAATTCTCCTTCCTGCCGCGCAAGTTCAAGATCGCGATCACCGCGTCCGATCACGACCGCGCCGCGATCAAGATCCACGACATCGGCCTGCGGCTGCACAAGAACGCCGATGGCGAGACCGGCTTCGAGGTGCTGGTCGGCGGCGGGCTCGGCCGCACGCCGTTCATCGGCAAGGCCATCAAGCCGTTCGTGCACGGCCGCGACATCCTGAGCTATGTCGAGGCGATCCTGCGCGTCTACAACCAGTATGGCCGCCGCGACAACATCTACAAGGCGCGCATCAAGATCCTGGTGCACGAGCTCGGCATCGAGAAGTTCGGCAAGGAAGTCGAGGAAGAGTGGCAGCTATTGCGCGACAGCGCGCTGACGCTGGATGATGCCGCGATCGAGGAAGTGCGCTCGCGCTTCAGCTATCCCGCCTACGAGAAGCTGCCGCATATGCCCGACGAGCTCAAGCAGGCGGCGCATGATCCGCTGTTTGAGCGCTGGCGCAAGAATTCGGTGTTTCCGCACAAGGCGCAGGGCTATTCGATCGTGACGCTGTCGCTGAAGCCGGTCGGCGGCCCGCCCGGCGACGCCACCGCCGAGCAGATGGACGTGATCGCCGATCTCGCCGATCGCTATTCCTTCGGCGAGATTCGCGTCGGCCATGAGCAGAACCTGGCGCTGCCGCACGTCGCCAAGCGCGACCTACCGGCGTTGTGGAAGGCGCTCGACAAGGTCGGGCTCGCGACGCCGAACGTGAATCTGGTCTCCGACATCATCGCCTGCCCGGGGCTCGATTACTGCTCGCTCGCGAACGCGCGCTCGATCCCGATGGCGCAGGAATTGACGCGGCGCTTTGCCAATCATGACACCGCGGGCCTGATCGGCCGGCTGCACATCAATATCTCCGGCTGCATCAATGCCTGCGGCCATCACCATGTCGGCCATATCGGCATCCTGGGTGTCGAGAAGAACGGCGAGGAATTTTACCAGATCACGATCGGTGGCCGCGCCGATGAGAGTGCCGCGCTCGGCACGCTGATCGGCCCGTCGGTGCCGTATGCCGAGGTCGCCGACGTGGTCGAGGACATCGTCGAGGCTTATCTGGCGCTGCGCGATTCCCCCGATGAACTCTTCATCGACACGGTCAAGCGGCTTGGCGTCGAACCTTTCAGGGAGCGGGTCTATGCCACTCGTTAAGAACGGAAAAATCGCAACCGATATCTACGTCCACGTCTCCGAGGGCGCGGAGATTCCAGCCGAGGGCGCGATCCTGGTGCCGGCGGCGCGCTTCCTCGAAGATCCCGAGGCGCTGCTGCAGCGGCCGGGCAAGGTCGGCGTGATCTGGCCCAATAACCGTGACCTCGACGATCTCGTGCCGTATCTCGATCGGCTCGCTGCGGTCGCGCTGGTGTTTCCGTCCTTCCGCGACGGCCGTGCCTATAGCCAGGCGCGGCTGCTTCGCGAGCGCTATCGCTTCCAGGGCGAATTGCGCGCCACCGGCCAGGTGCTGCGCGACCAGTTCGTGTTCATGCTGCGCGCCGGCTTCGACGCGCTCGACGTGAAGAAGGAAAGCGATGCGGACGCCTTCGCGGAGACGGTGAAGCGCTACACGGTGTTCTACCAGCCGACCGGCGACGGCCGCGCCACCGCGCTGAGCCGCCGCACGCAATTGCGCCATTCCGAAAGCGCCAGCCCATGAAGGCGCTCGCGCCCGAGATGCCGGTCGAGGCGCGGTCGGCGCTGGAGCTCAATCGCGCCCTGCGCATGGCGGCGCCGTTCGAGGTCATCGAGTCCGCGCTGAAGACGGTCGGCCGCGAGCGCCTTGCTCTGGTCTCGTCCTTCGGCACGGAATCGGCGGCGCTGCTGAAGGTGATGGCCGATGTCGATCCGGCCATCCCCGTGATCTTTCTCGATACAGGCTGGCTGTTCGCGGAAACGCTTGCCTATCGCGACACGCTGATCGACACGCTTGGTCTGACCGATGTTCGCTCGATCAAGCCGCTCGAGGAGACGCTTGGTCGCGAAGATCCCGAGCGCGATCTCTGGTTCTCCGATCCCGACGCCTGCTGCCGCATCCGCAAGGTCGAGCCGCTCTCGCGCGCGCTGGCGCCGTTCGCGGCCTGGCTCAATGGGCGCAAGCGCTTTCAGGGCGGCGCCCGCGCCGACATTCCCGTGGTCGAGGAAGACGGCGTCCGCCTGAAATTCAATCCCTTCGCCAACGCGACGCGCGAAGAGATTGAAGCGATCTACCGGGACGGCAAGCTGCCGCCGCATCCGCTGATTGCCTCTGGGTACATGTCCGTCGGCTGCATGCCCTGCACCAGCCGCATCGCATCCGGCGAGGATGCGCGCGCCGGCCGCTGGCGCGGCCGTGCCAAGACAGAATGCGGCATTCATACGATGAAGACTTCTTAGGACAATGACGCTGCCACGCCGCAAACAATGAAATGCGGTTCCGTTGACTAAAGCGCTCTCCGCCGCGAGTTATGTTCCGCGTGCTCCGGTGTTGCTTCATCCGATTTGAATGGAGATAGAGATGGTTCGTCGTATCCTGCCGCTCGTCGCGGGTCTGCTGTGGGCGGGTTCGGCCTTCGCTGCCGATTACTCCCTGCTCAACGTGTCCTATGATCCGACGCGTGAGCTCTATGCCGATTTCAACAAGGCGTTTGCCGCCGCCTATCAGAAGGAGACCGGCAAGAGTGTCGAGATCAAGCAGTCGCATGGCGGCTCCGGCTCGCAGGCGCGCGCCGTGATCGACGGCCTGCAGGCCGATGTGGTGACGCTCGCGCTCGCTTACGACGTCGACGCGGTCGCGGCCAAAGGCCTGATCGCGCCGGACTGGCAGAAGCGCCTGCCGCAGAATGCCGCACCCTACACCTCGACCATCGTTTTCCTGGTGCGCAAGGGCAATCCCAAGGGCATCAAGGATTGGGACGACCTGATCAAGCCGGGCGTTGCCGTCATCACGCCGAACCCGAAGACCTCGGGCGGCGCGCGCTGGAATTATCTCGCCGCCTGGGGCTACGCACAGAAGAAGTTCGGCTCCGCCGACAAGGCCAAGAAGTTCGTCGCCGACCTCTATCAGAACGTGCCCGTGCTCGACACCGGTGCACGCGGCTCGACCGTCACCTTTGTCGAGCGCGGCGTCGGCGACGTGCTGCTTGCCTGGGAAAACGAGGCGTTTCTGGCGCAGCGCGAATTCGGCAAGGACAAGTTCGAGATCGTCTCGCCGCCGCTGTCGATCCTCGCCGAGCCGCCGCTCGCGATCGTCGATGCTGTCGCGGACAAGAAGGGCACCAGGGCGGTCGCCGAGGCCTATCTGAAATATTGGTATACCAGGGAAGGCCAAGAAATCGCCGCGCGCAATTCTTACCGTCCGCGCGATCCGGAGATTGCCAAGGAATACGAGAAATCCTTCGCCAAGGTTGAACTTTTCACCATCGACGACGTTTTCGGTGGTTGGACCAAGGCGCAGAAGGAGCACTTCGCCGAAGGCGGCATCTTCGACCAGATCTACAAGAATTGATCTGGTCGGGCCCGTGGGGGCAGAAGCAGGGGGATAGGTGAGCACAGCGGTTGCACGGCGCAGCACTTTGCCGGGATTCGGTCTCACCATGGGACTGACCCTGACGTGGCTCTCCGTTATCGTCCTGATTCCGCTCGCGGGTTTGTTCCTCAAGACGTTTGAGCTGAGCTTTGACCAGTTCTGGGGCATCGTCACCAGCCGTCGCACCCTGAGCGCGCTGAAGATTTCGTTCGGGCTTTCGTTTGCCGCGGCCTGCGTCAATCTGGTGATGGGCACGATCATCGTCTGGGCGCTGGTGCGCTACCGCTTTCCGGGACGGCGGCTGTTCGATGCGATCGTCGACATTCCCTTCGCGCTGCCGACCGCGGTTGCCGGCGTCGCGCTGACCCAGCTCTTTGCGCAGAAGGGCTGGTTAGGCGCGCCGCTTGCCGAACTGGGCATCAAGGTCGCGTTCACGCCGATCGGCATTTTCGTCGCCATGGTCTTCATCGGCATTCCCTTCGTGGTGCGGACGGTACAGCCTGTGCTGATCGATCTCGATCCCGAGATCGAGGAGGCCGCGGCAAGCCTCGGCGCCAACCGCTGGCACACGGTGTTTCGCGTGATCCTGCCGAGCCTGATCCCGGCGCTCCTCACCGGCTTTGCGCTCGCCTTTGCCCGTGCCGTCGGCGAATATGGCTCGGTGATCTTCATTGCCGGTAATCTGCCGAATGTCTCCGAGATCGCGCCATTGTTGATCGTGATCCGGCTCTCCGAATTTCGCTATGCGGATGCCACCGCGATCGCGGTGGTCATGCTGCTGGCTTCCTTCGTCATCATTTTCGCGGTCAATCGCCTGCAGCGCTGGGCGCAGACCCGCATTCCCACCCACTGAGGGGCCAGCATCGATGTCGCTGCAATCGAATCTGGCCTCCTCCACCACGCAGGTGCGGGCCTACGCCCCGACGGCAGACCTCAATGTCGTCTCGCCGCCGTCGCAGCGGGAGAAGGTACGCCCGCACACGGCGGCCTCGAAGCGGGATCTGCGCACCGAGCCCCGGCCGATCCGCTTCCTGATCGTCGCGCTGGCGCTGATCTTCCTCACCGTGTTCGTGGTGCTGCCACTGGTCGTGGTGTTCGCGTCGGCGTTTTCGCGCGGCGTCACGGCCTATTTCGCCGCGCTCACCGAGCCGGAGGCGCTCTCGGCGATCTGGTTGACGCTTCTGATCGCGGCGATCTCCGTCAGCCTCAACCTGATTTTCGGCGTGATTGCGGCCTGGGCGATCTCGAAATTCGATTTTGCCGGCAAGACTTTTTTGATCACGCTGATCGATCTGCCGTTTTCCGTCAGCCCCGTGATCTCGGGCCTGGTCTTCGTGCTGCTGTTCGGCGCGCAGGGCTTCTTCGGGCCATGGCTGCAGGCGCACAACATCCACATTCTGTTTGCGGTGCCCGGCATTGCGCTCGCCACCATCTTCGTGACCTTCCCCTTCGTCGCGCGTGCGCTGATTCCATTGATGCAGGAGCAGGGCACGCAGGAGGAGGAGGCGGCGACTTCGCTGGGCGCGTCAGGACTACAGACCTTTTTCCGCGTCACTTTGCCCAACATCAAATGGGGCCTGCTCTACGGCGTCCTGCTATGTAACGCGCGCGCGATGGGTGAGTTCGGTGCGGTGTCGGTGGTCTCGGGCCATATCCGCAACGAGACCAACACCATGCCGCTGCTGGTCGAAATCCTCTATAATGAATATCAGTTCGTGGCGTCGTTCGCGATCGCGTCGCTGCTTGCGATGCTGGCGTTGATCACGCTGGTCGTGAAGACGATCCTCGAACGGCGTCTGGACGAAGGGCAGATGGTCAGTGACGATTGAAGTCAAAAATATCGTAAAGAAGTTCGGCGATTTCGCAGCGCTCGATAATGTCAGCCTGAAGGTCGGCGACGGCGAGCTGTTGGCGCTGCTCGGGCCGTCCGGCTCCGGCAAGACCACGCTGCTCCGGATCATTGCCGGTCTCGACTGGCCCGAGGCGGGCGAAGTGACGATCGACGGCGAGGATGCGCTTGGCCGGGGCGCCAGCGAGCGCCATGTCGGCTTCGTGTTCCAGCACTACGCGCTGTTCCGCCACATGACGGTGTTCGAGAACGTCGCCTTCGGCCTGCGCGTGCAGCCGCGCGCGATCCGCAAGGACGAGAAGGCGATCCGCGCCCGCGTCAAGGAGCTGCTTGATCTCGTGCAGCTCGACTGGCTGTCGGATCGCTTTCCCAGCCAGCTATCCGGCGGCCAGCGCCAGCGCATCGCGCTCGCCCGTGCGCTCGCAATCGAGCCGCGCATCCTGCTGCTCGACGAGCCCTTCGGCGCGCTGGATGCCAAGGTGCGCAAGGAGCTCAGGCAATGGCTGCGCTCGCTGCATCAGGAAATTCACGTCACCTCGATCTTCGTCACCCATGACCAGGAAGAGGCGCTCGAGGTCGCCAACCGTGTGGTGGTCATGGACAAGGGCCGCATCGAGCAGATCGGCACCCCCGGCGAGGTTTATGACAATCCGGCGACGGCCTTCGTCCACGGCTTCATCGGCGAATCCATCGTGCTGCCGGTCGATGTCAGCGACGGCGCGGTCCGGCTCGGCGGCAGGCCGCTCAACATCGCCGCCAATGGCGCGGCGCCCGGCGCCTCCAAATTGTTCGTGCGCCGCCATGACATGCAGATCGGCCCGGCGGGGGGCGGATCGCTGGAAGGGGCGGTGCGCCGTGTCCGTTCCTTCGGCCCGATCCAGCGTGCCGAGGTCGCGCTTGCGGACAGCGAAGGCAAGACCGTGATCGAGATCGATGCGCCGCGCGACCGGGAACTGCAGGCCGGCGAAATCATCTCGCTGGAGCCCCGCCGCTACCGGATTTTCGCGGCTCACGAATAGCCCTGTAGCCCGGGTGAAGCGAAGCGCAACCCGGGATCTGCATCCGCTTGCGAGAAAGCCCCGGATTACGCTTCGCTTCATCCGGGCTACGGGACCTCGCGGACGGCAACCGCCGCCGCAAAAAATCGTCCCGCGTTCACCATTCAGCCACGGTTGGTATGCAACAACGGCGGACCAACCTTGGGGGAATCCTTTCAGTGAAACGGACGACGGTCGCCCTTCTTGGGCTTCTGGTGCTGGGCGGCTGCGCGACAGACACTCCACTTCCGGAACAGCCGGCCATGTATGTCAACATGGCTGCACCCGGCGCTGTCCTAGACACCCAGGCCGCCGCGACCATGATCTCGCAATATCGCCAGAACAACGGCCTCGGCACCGTGGTGGTGGACCCTGCGCTCGTGAAGCTCGCCGAGCAGCAGTCGCAGGCCATGGCGGCCCGCAACAAGATGGACCATGACGTGAAGGCCCCGCTCGGCAAACGGCTGGAAGGCTCCGGCTATCCGGCAACGGTGGCGGTCGAAAACGTCTCGGCCGGCTATCATACGCTGGCGGAAGCGTTTTCCGGCTGGCGCGATTCGCCGCCGCACAAGGCCAATATGCTCAACGGCGGTGTCACAAAATTGGGCATCGCGGCGAGCTACGCGCCGAACACCAAATACAAGGTGTTCTGGACGCTGATCCTGGCGTCAACCTAACTCTGTGTGATCGAAAGCCTCGATCACGCCGATTGACGCGGTCGCGAACTGCGGCCACGGTGCACGCCATTATGCCCCACTGATTGACGGTCACGATGGATACTTCCGATCCCGCGCCCGCCACGACGCCCGCCAAGGCGCAGCGCGTATTGGTCCTGCAGGGCGGCGGCGCCCTTGGCTCCTATCAGGCCGGAGCGTTTCAGGCGCTGTGTCGCGCCGGCTTCGAGCCGGAATGGATTGCCGGCATCTCGATCGGCGCCATCAATGCCGCGATCATCGCCGGCAACGAGCCGGACAAGCGCTTGCCGCGCTTGAAGGAATTCTGGGAGATGGTATCGCGTCCGGTATCCTGGAATCCGGTGACGCCAGGCGACCGCGCCCGCACCTTGTTCAATGAGACCAGCGCCGCCATCATCGCGACATTCGGCGTGCCGGGCTTCTTCGCGCCGCGGATTCCGCCGGCGCCGTTCTGGCCCATGGGCAGCTCGCAGTCGCAGAGCTATTACGACACCGCGCCGCTGAAGAAGACGCTGGAGCGGCTGGTCGATTTCGACCGCATCAACGATCTCAAGACCCGGCTTTCGGTCGGCGCGGTCGGCGTGACCTCGGGCAATTTCAGGTATTTCGACAATTACGAGTTCAAGAAGCTCGGCAAGAAGATCGGCCCCGAGCACATCATGGCCTCCGGCGCGCTCCCGCCCGGCTTCCCGTCCGTCCTCATCGAGGGCGAGCATTACTGGGATGGCGGCATCGCCTCCAACACTCCGCTCGACTTCGTGCTTGATGAGGAGACCCGCCGCGATCTCCTGATCTTCCAGGTCGACCTGTTCAGCGCCCGCGGGCCGTTGCCGAACTCCCTGCTCGAAGCGGCCGAGCGCGAAAAGGACATCCGCTATTCCAGCCGCACGCGGATGAACACCGACAAGAACAGGCAGATCCACAATGCGCGCATGGCGGTGCGCGACCTCATCGGCAAGCTGCCGGATTATCTGAAGAATGACCCCTCCGTTGAATTGCTGCGGCAGGCCTCCAAGGAGAACACCGTCACGGTGGTGCACCTGATCTACCGGAGCAAGAACTACGAGACGTCGTCGAAGGATTACGACTTCTCCCATGTCGCCATGGTCGAGCACTGGGAGGCGGGCGTCCGCGACGTGCATTTGTCGATGCGTCACAAAGAATGGCTAGAACGACCGCAGTCCGGCGAAACCATGGTGACCTACGATCTCACGGGGGACGTCGATCCGTTCCCCGCACGCAAGAAGGAGTGAAGCAGATATGGCTACGTTGACAGGCAAGACCGCCGTCGTGACCGGCTCAACCAGCGGCATCGGATTGGCGATCGCGCGCAAATTCGCCAGCGCTGGGGCCAATGTCGTCATCAATGGCATGGGCGTGCCGGCCGATATCGAGCGGGAGCGCTCCGGCATCGAGACCGATTTCAAGGTCAAGGCCGCCTATTCGCCGGCCGACATGACCAAGCCCGCCGAGATCGCCGAAATGATCGCGCTCGGCGAAAAGACCTTCGGTTCGGTCGACATCCTCGTCAACAATGCCGGCATCCAGTTCGTCTCCCCGATCGAGGAATTTCCGATCGAGAAGTGGGATGCGATCATCGCCATCAACCTGTCGTCGGCGTTTCACGGTATCCGCGCCGCGATTCCGGGCATGAAGAAGCGCGGCTGGGGCCGCATCATCAACACCGCCTCCGCGCATTCGCTGGTCGCCTCGCCCTTCAAGTCGGCCTATGTCTCCGCCAAGCACGGCATCGCCGGCCTCACCAAGACGGCGGCGCTCGAACTCGCGACCTTCAAGATCACCTGCAACTGCATCAGCCCGGGCTATGTTTGGACGCCGCTGGTCGAGCACCAGATTCCGGAGACCATGAAGGCGCGCAACATGACCAAGGAGCAGGTCATCAAGGACGTGCTGCTCCAGGCCCAGCCCACCAAGGAATTCGTCACCGCCGACCAGGTCGCCTCGCTCGCGCTGTTTCTGTGCAGCGACGACGCGGCGCAGATCACCGGCTCGAACTACTCCATCGATGGCGGCTGGACCGCGGAGTAGGCGTCACGCCTCGCTAAACGTACTCGTCATGCCTCGCGAAAGCGGGGCGTGACTTGGCCTTTCGGACTACACCGACCGAAATCTTGCGAAGATTTCCTGTATCTCAGTGTCAGTCGCCACTTCGCCCGCATCGATAGCGGCCATTGCCGCGTCGATAATCAATAGCTCTTCCTGAGTCGCAACGTATTCGCCATTTTGCGGATCGCCTTCGATCGGGTTCACCACAGCATCGCCTTTGGATCGTTCAGGTTATCTTGAAACCGTATCGCGAGAGAGACTGGTTTCCAAGCGCTTCCCAAACGCCAGCACGTGCAGCCCGAGCCGCCGGCGGACGATCCAGAACAAGAGCACCGTCTCAAAGCTTAGCGAGGTCGATATAGCTATGGCGGCGCCATGGCCGCCGAAGTGCGGCACCAGCGCGACGCACAGTACCAGGTTCATGACGAAGGTGAGCGCGTAGGCGAGCGCGCAGATCTTCTGGTGGCCGAGCATGTTGAGGAGCCGCTCGACCGGGCCGATCGCGGCGCGCACCACGAGCCCGATCGCCGCCAGGAACATGATGTCATAGCCGACGACGAATTGCGGCCCGAACAGCCAGAGCAGCGGCTTGCCGAAGGCGAGCAGCAGGATGGTCGCGGCGAGCGAAGGCCAGAACGTCCACTGGATCGCATGCGCGACATAGGCCGACAGCCGCGCCTTGTCGCCGAGCGCATTGTATTCGGCGAAGCGATGCGCCGTTGTCGCGGACATCGCGTAGTGGATGAAAGACACCAGCGCCAGCGTCTTCACCACGGCGAAATAGACGCCGACCTCCTCGGAGGAGCGGAACTGCTGCAGCACCAGCACATCGGTGTAGGACAGCAGGAGATAAAAGCTTTCGACCAGCAGGATCGGCAGCGAGACCGCAAGCCAGCCGCTGACGTCGTAGGCCTTCTCACCGGGCTCGACATGGGCCGCGAGCCTGCGGTTCAGCACCAGCATCTGGCCGATCATGGCGATCCACACCGCCGCGGCGCTGGCGAGCATCGCGGCGGTGGCGCCGAGATCGAAGCCGAGCACGACAGCGCCGGCGGTGAAGCCGATGATCAGCGCCTGGCGCACGATGAATTGCGGCATCAGCCCGAGCCGCATCCAGTCATGCGAACGGGCAATCCCGTCCTGGGTATTGGCGACCACGAAGGCCGGGAGCGTCAGGCAGCCGATATAAAGCGGCACGACCGTGTCCGTGCCGATCCATGGCGACAGCAGCCTGACGAGGCCTGCGAGCAATAGCGAGACCGCGGTCGACACCGCAAAGGTCAGCCAGCGGCTGCCAGAGAGAAAGCCGCGCAATAGCGCGTGCTCGCCTGCCGTGCGGTATTCCGGAATGAGCTTCTGCGCGGAGGCCGAAATGCCGAAATCCATCATGCTGCCGAGCAGCAGCACCCAGGTCCAGACATAGACATAGACGCCATAGTCCGAGCTGCCCATCCAGCGCGCGAGCAGGATCTGCGAAAGATAGGCGGCGACGGCGCTGACGACGCGGATGACGAAGATCGTCCCCGCCAGCCGCCGCGTGACGGATGCCTCGCCCGAGCCGCCGACCAGGCCGCGCATGCGCGCCATCATGCCCGTGGGCGAAGCGGTTGCGGATTGGGCGTCCATCACGGCCAAGGCGAAGTTCCGGAAAAAGCTGCGGCGAGGGCCGTGAAGTATCAACGAAACGTTAAGAATGGGTTCGGTGGATAGCGGTGAAACCGTAGCCCGGATGGAGCGAAGCGCAATCCGGGGCCGGTCTTTCTGCGTGCGCCGCTGTTCCCGGGTTGCGCTGCGCTTCACCCGGGCTACAGGGGTCAATCCAGATTGGTGTTGAACTCGTAGGCGCGGTCGCCGCCGACCAGGGTCAATTTCAGCGCGGCACCGTCCGGATTGGCGCCCGGGGGCAGGCCGTCGAGCTCGAAGGAGAACCGTTTCACCCCGGGTGGCGAGTTCGGCTCGAGTTTCGGCACCGGCAGGGCCCAGTCCGGCGTCGGTCCCTCGACGTACAGGCTGACCTCCTTGCCTTCGGGCGCGGCGACGTCGACCAGCACGGTCGACTTGCCGCTGCGTTTGACATCGCGGATCGTGACCGGGTTGGGATCGCCGATATTGGCCGGCTTCGGCACGGTGTCGAGCGCGGATGACAGCGCGCCGTCCTCGGTAGAGGCGACGCTCGCAAAGGCAAGCTCGACGCTGGTCTCCACAGGAATGCACAGCTTCTCGCACACCGCATAATTGATGTTGGCGCGCAGCATCAGCGGCTTGTCGGCACTCTTGGCGACGATCCGAAGCGGCAGCACCACCTGGTGCTTGTAGCCGAGCGAGGTGCCGCCGGCGCCGTCGTCAAATTTCATCGGCGCCGGCCATAACACCGTCACCGCGTCGACATTTTCCGACTTCGAGAAATCGAAACGCGGCGGCACGCCGGAATCGCCGGGGGTACGCCAATAAGTTTTCCAACCGGGCTCGAGTTGGATGGCTATACCGCCTAGCAAAACCGCGCCGCTGCGCGAGCCTGCGAGCAGCCGTACCGCCGAATGGGCGTCCCGCTGCCAGGGCGAGGAATCCTCGGCACGTACCTCTGTCGCAGGCCAGACGACTGAAAGAGTGGCTAGCAGGCCGAGCGCAACCCGCATGGGAACTATGGCGATCATGGAACGTCTTTACCGGCTGGTTATTGCGTAAACCATTGAATTGCGTGTGATGGATGGCGCGAATACGGCGCTCTGCTTGATTGACAGAAGCCTCACCCAATATCAGGATGTCAAATCAGCATGGAGGCCTTTCAGATGACTCCTGAAGGCAAAGCACCAAAGACCGCCCGCGGCAAGGTGGCCGGCGTCGGCGACAATTCGTCGGGCAGCGGTTATCTCGACGGCCAGATCCTGATCGCCATGCCGGTTATGAGCGATCCCCGCTTCGAGCGCTCCGTCATCTACATGTGCGCGCATTCCGCCGAGGGGGCGATGGGCATCATCGTTAACCGTCCGGCCGGAAGCATCGATTTCCCGGGGCTGTTGGTGCAACTCGACATCATCCAGAAGGCCGACCAGATCAAGCTGCCGGAAAATGCCGAGACCATGAAGGTAATGAAGGGCGGCCCGGTCGATACCGGCCGCGGCTTCGTGCTGCATTCCAGCGATTTCTACATCCAGGATGCGACGCTGAATATCGACGCCGAGATTTGCCTGACCGCAACCGTCGATATCCTGAAGGCGATCGCCAAGGGCTCCGGCCCCAAGCATGCGATCCTGGCCCTGGGCTATGCCGGCTGGGCCCCGGGGCAGCTCGAAAGCGAGATCCAGCACAATGGCTGGCTGCATTGCGACGCCGATCCGGAATTGATCTTCGGCGACGACGTCGAGGACAAATACGACCGTGCCCTGCGCAAGATCGGCATCGACGTCGGCATGCTCTCGAACGAAGCTGGCCACGCGTAACTCCCGCTCTTTCTTGTTTCCCTGCAATAACCGCTTGCTCTACTCCGCCTCTCCCCTTGTGGGAGAGGCCGGATCGCATGCAGCGAAGCGGAATGTGATCCGGGTGAGGGGTCTCGGTCTACCGAGGGACGAACGCACGCGGAGGCAAACCCCTCACCCGGTATTTCCCGCGTGCCGCGTGAAATCCCGGCCTCTCCCACAAGGGGAGAGGCGGGGAGTTTGCGGCTCCAGTCTCACCTCATAGCACACTTGTGGTTATGGGGCCCAGCTCAAGCCCGGGACGACAGCTACTCCGCAGCCTGCTGCGCCACGGTGGGCTCGGTGCCGGCCACGGTGGCGCGGCGCATGTCGCGCGGCTGCGACTGGTCGTAGCGGCGGACGCGATGCATGGTCTGGCGATTGTCCCACATCACGAGGTCGTGCAGCTTCCACCTGTGGACATAGACGAATTCCGGCTGGGTCGCGTGCTCGGTGAGGTCGCGCAGCAGCAGCCGGCCTTCCGGCATGCTCATGCCGCGCACCGCGCCCGCGTGCGATGAAAGGTAGAGCGACTTGCGGCGATGCACCGGATGGGTCCGCACCAGGCGCTGCAGCACCGGCTTGAACATTTCCTTCTCTTCGTCGCTATAGTCGAGGAAGCCGAGCGAGCCGCGTGAATACATCAGCGAGTGCTCGCAGATCAGGTCCTCGATGTCAGCCTTGGTCTCGTCATCAAGCGCGTCATAGGCCGCGCGCATGTCGGCGAATTCAGTGTTGCCGCCCTTCGAGTTCACCACCCGCGCCGACAACAGCGAGAATTTCGCCGGGATCGGCCGGAACGAACTGTCGGAATGCCACAGGCAGTTGCCGAGATTGAACAGATGGGTGCGGTGATCCTTCGGCAGCGGCTTGCCGTCCTTGCCGAGATTGGAGACGTCGTTCAGCCCTGAGGACAGGCGATAATCCTCCTTCTTGGTCACGTTGCCGCCGCGCGCGTTTTCGCGCTCGCCGAAGTTCAGCGCAAAGGCCAGTTGCTGCTCGTCTGTTATGTCCTGGTCGTGGAAGACGAGCACGGCGTATTTGTCCATCGCCGCCTCGACGTCGATCGCTTCCTGCCTGGTCAGCGGCTTTCGCAGATCGAGGCCTGTGACCTCACCGACAAAATGCGGGTGGAGCTGCCGGATCGCGATGGCCATGGCGTTCTCTCCTCATGTGCAGGCGGTTTTCCGCTTCGTTTGAGGAAAGGCTATCCTGTGACGTTGCCATGTCAACGCGGCGCCGGCGCATGGCCCCTTGCACGAGGCGGCCTGGATCATGATCCGATTGGACGGAATCGGATCATGATCTCATCTCTTTGTTTGAGCATGATCTTTCGGAAAACCGGTTTCCACTTTTCCGGACCATGCTCTAGAGACGCTGCAGCGCATCACGCGTTTCGTGCCATCAGCCCGCCATCCACCGGGATCACCGCGCCGGTCAGGAATGACGCCGCCGGCAGGCACAGGCTCAAGGTCATGTGCGCGACCTCCTCCGGCTCGCCATAGCGGCCGAGCGCCGTGCGGCGCTTGGCATAGATCGTCTTATGCTCTTCCGGAATCCGGTCGGTAATTCCAGTGCGGATCGGGCCCGGGCAGATGCAGTTCACGGTGATGCCCTCGCGGCCCAGTTCCACGGCAAGCGAGCGTGTCAGCCCGGTGACGCCGGCCTTCGCCGCGGAATAAGGACTGTGCAATGCGGTAGCGCCGAGCGCTTCGGTGGAAGCGATATTGACGATGCGCGGGCATTTCGATTTTCGCAAATGCGGCAAAGCGGCGCGGATGATGCGTTGATGCGCGGTCAGCATCACAGCAATCGCCTTCGCCCAGGCCTCGTCATAGCCGTCGTCGTCGATCGCGACCCGCACGGAGATACCTGCGTTGTTGACGAGGATGTCGAGCCCGCCGAAATGCGCGGCGACGCCGTTAATCACGGCCGGGATTGCATCGCGATCGGCGACGTCGAGCACCCACGCCTTTGCTTTCCCTCCGCTCTTGCCGATCTCCTGCGCAACCCCCTCCGTGCCTTCGGCGGTGATGTCGGTGACGGCGACATTGGCGCCTTCGGCAGCGAATACTTGCGCGGTGGCGCGGCCCATGCCGCTGGCGGCGCCGGTGACGAGAACGGTCGAGCCTTGCACCGAGCGGCTGAGCTGTTTGAATTCAGACATCGCGTGACTCGTGGGATGGAGGGAATAGGTTGCAGGATTGACAAGGCTGGCATCGATCCGCAGACAGGTCAAACAAGCAAGAAGCAAGGGAGAAAATGCGCAATGAATGAGCTCGATTTCAGCGGCAGGCAGGTTCTCGTGGTGGGCGGCTCCAGCGGCATCGGCAACGGCATCGCGCAAGCATTTCGCGCCAAGGGCGCGCGCGTGCATGTC
This sequence comes from Bradyrhizobium sp. Arg237L, assembly GCF_029990105.1. NCBI lineage: Bacteria > Pseudomonadati > Pseudomonadota > Alphaproteobacteria > Hyphomicrobiales > Nitrobacteraceae > Bradyrhizobium > Bradyrhizobium sp. Arg237L. Next base: position 29,668 of record NZ_JAQMIL010000009.1, read on the forward strand.
TGCGGCACGCGCGCCAAGGCCAGCGACTATTCAGCCGAAGAAGGTTCGCATCTGGAAGGGTTGGAATATTCGCAGCTCGACGTCGGCGACGTTCATGCGATCGAGCAATTCAAGCCGACCTTCGACCGGCTCGATGTGCTGGTGCTGGCGCAGGGCGCGGTGATCTACCGCCGCGGCGAGTTCGAGATGGAAGGCTTTCGCAAGGTCGTCGAGGTCAACCTCATGAGCTTGATGGCGTGTGCGACCAAATTCCATGCGATGCTGAGCGCGAGCAAGGGCTCGCTCATCATCGTCAGTTCGACCGCCGCCTATCATTCGACGATGGGAAATCCCGCTTACAACGCCTCGAAGACCGGCGCGGTCGGATTGACGCGGACGCTTGCCGAGGCCTGGGCCGAGGATGGCATCCGCGTCAATGGCATCGCGCCGGGTCTGGTCGATACCAAGATGACCAGGGTGACGACGGCGAACCCGAAGCGGCTCGAAGGCGCGCTGGAGCGCATTCCGCTGAAGCGGCTCGGCACGCCGCAGGACATGGCGGGTGCCGCGCTGTTCCTGGCCTCGCCGCTCGCCGCCTACATCATCGGCCAGACCATCGTCGTCGACGGCGGACTGATTTTGTAGAGCATGATCCGGAAAAGTGGACGCCGGTTTTCCGAAAAGATCATGCTCAAGCAAAAGATGGCGCAGGAACCGCGGCTGGGCTCGCCGGTTACTTTCCCGGAGAAGGAGAGGAGTAACCGCGATGGATACTGATCGGATCGCTGGTGCCGCCAAGGAGTTTGCCGGCAAGGCGGAAGGCGCCGTTGGTGAAATGACCGGTGACAGCAAGACGGAAGCATCAGGCCGCGCGCGCGAAGCCGCCGGCGCGGTGCAGAATCTTTACGGCCAGGCCAAGGATGCCGCGGACACCGCTGTCAACTACGCCAAGGAGACTTACGAGAATCGCGGCGAGACTATTCGCAGCGGCCAGCAGGCGCTGACCAAGACCGTGCAGGACAATCCGATCGGCGCCTTGCTGGTTGCCGGCGGCCTCGGTTTGGCGCTCGGGCTATTGCTGTCGCGCCCGCCGCGCCGCCCGCCACCGCGCTGGCGCTATTAGATTAGGGGCGTTAGGGTGGGCAAAGGCGCCCTTCGCGCCGTGCCCACCATCGATGGCTCCGCTCGGAATGGTGGGCACGCTTCCGCCGGTGTTCGTTAGAACGGCGGTGCAAAAAGTCGCTTTGCCCATCCTACGCCGTCACCATCTCAGGAAATTGCCGAACGGTGCTTCCGCGGATCGCCCGACGTCCGCCGGTGGACGTGGGATGATCGGCGTCGGCGGACGCGGCGGCGCCGTCTGCTGGCGTGGCGAGCCGAAGAAATCGCCAAAGGTCGAGGCAGGCGGCGGATTGGTCTGAGCCGGCCGGAACACACGCTTCTGCGGTGCCGGCTTTGGCGGCGCGGGAGCTGCGGCCGTCGGCGCCGGCGCCGTTCCGGCGCCAGTCCCCTCGGGGGTGGTCGCGGCAACCGGCGTTTCGCCCTTGGCCTGCTCGCGACCGATTTCGCGGCGCGGCCAGGCAAAATCGTCGGCGCGGCCGGCGGGCGGCGCGAGCGGTTCGCCCTTCACCAGGGTTCGTGCCGTGAGCGGATCGACCGCGGCTGGACGCGAGCCGGGCCCGCCGAGCAACTGATCGGTGCCGACGGAGGAGGCGACCAGCGGCACGATTGGTCCGGCCAATGGCCGCGCAGGCTGGCCGGGCGCAGCATTGGCGTCCGGCGTCGCCGGCTCGGTCGGCAGCGCGACCGGTGTGGAACGCGCGAGCAGCCGTGTCACCTCGCGCTCCACGTAATGCGCCAGCTTGCGCGCGCCGGCCTTGGTGAAGAAGACGCCGTCCGAGGTGCGGAGCTGGCGGATCTGGCCTTCGAAATCTGGGCCTTTCTGCATGAAGCGACCGGCCTCGTCGACGAAGCCGTCCCAGACATCGACATAGGTGATGCCGGCCTTGGCCGCGCCTTCCCGGTACAGCGCATCCAGGAACAGCATGTCCGACGTTCCCTTCTGGCCGCGGATCGCCGGCAGGCCGACCCACAAGACGGGCACGCCCTTGCTCTTCAGCACGCCGATCAGTTCGTCGATCTTCTTGTTGTAGAGCTCGACCCAGCGTTCGTCGCGGAATTCATAGACGCCGTTCGCCGAACGCGCGCTCCGCTCGGGGGTCGCGGTCTGCGGCGCGTCGGCGGCATCCTCGGGCGACAATTCGGTATCGACCGGCTTGTCATCCGGCTTGGCGGTGCCATCCGAAGGCTTGGTGTCCTTCGCATGGGTGTTCTTGTCATCCTTCTTCTCGGTTTTCTTGTCGTCCTTCTCGACGACAGGCTCGCGGATCGAGACACGGTCATTGAGGCCGAGCATCACCACGATGGCATCCGGCTTTTCGGTGGCGAGGATGCTCCGCGCGGCGGCGGCCCAGTCGGAGGGCTCGCCCTTGGGCTGGTATTTGATCAGGCCGGACACGGTCTTGTGCTTGCGGATCACGCCCATGTCGGGCTGTTCGGAATAGGTGTCCTCGAGGCCATAGGCGAGCCAGTCTGCCATGGCATCGCCAAGCACCAGCACGTTGCGCTCCGGCGCCGTGTCGCGCTTCGCCGGCGGTGGCGCTCTCGAAAAATCCTGACGCGGAGCCTGCTGCTGCTGCTGCTGTTGTTGCGGCGCATGCTGGAAGGGAGCGAAGAAATCCCCGCCTCCGCCGAACCAGCCGCCGCCGTTGCTGCGCGGCGCCTGCCGCTGCGGCGGGCCGCCGCCGAAGCCCGGAAAGCCGAAGAACTGCGCCGAGGCAGGACCGGCGACCCCGACCAGAAGCGCGATCGCAACGGCGAGCGCGACCAGCGGGCCAGGCTCGGTGAACACGCGCAGGAAGGACTTTGGCTTCAGCATCAAAGCTCGGTCGAAATGGATTTTGAAGACAACGCCATACTAGCGGAATCGGGCCGCAAGCGGGCATATTTTCCAGCATGGATCGGGCATCCGCCCTAGCCCTCAAGGCGGCGGCCAAATAGCGGTATTTAGGTGATTTTCGGGTCTTATCGCCCCCTCAGCCGCTCCAGCATGTCGGAAGTGGCAAATCCGTCGGCGGGCGTCCCGATCGAGGCCTGGAAACTGCGCAGCGCTTCCCTGGTCTGGCCGCCGATCTGGCCGTCCGGCGTGCCGCGGTAAAAGCCACGCTGGGCGAGCAGTTGTTGCAGTTCCAGCCGTTCGGCCCGCGACAGCACCCGTTCCTGGCGTGGCCAAGGCTGCACGAAGGGCGGCCCGCCGCGCAGGCGGTCGGCGAAATGGCCGATCGCCAGCGCATAGGCCTCGGCCGGGTTGTACTTCATAATCACCCGGAAATTCTGCATCATCAAAAAGCCCGGACCCTCGGCGCCGGCAGGGGCGAGCAGATAGGCCTTGTCGGTCGAGCGCGGGAACGGCTGGTTGTTGGCGCGCCGCAGTCCCTGCTGCTGCCATTGCGCGAGCGTCATCGCCTTGGCGCGGTCGGCCATCATGTAGTTGAAGTCCTTGGGAACGACGACTTCGTAGCCCCAGCTCTGGCCGGTCTGCCAGCCGTCCTTTTTCAGGTTGTTGGCGGTCGAGGCGATCAGGTCGGCCGGGTTGTCGACGACATCGCGCCTTCCATCGCCGTCACCATCGACCGCGTAGCGCTTGAACGCCGTCGGCATGAACTGCGTCGGACCGAAGGCGCCGGCCCAGGAGCCGCGGAGCTGCTCAGGGCGCAGATCGCCACGATTGAGGATCTCCAGCGCCGAGAGGAATTCGTCCTTGAAGTAGTCCTGCCGGCGGCCGATGCAGGCGAGCGTGGCGGTCGATTGCACCACGCTGCGGTCGCCCATCTGGGTCGAATAATTGGATTCGATGCCCCAGATCGCCGCGATCGCGTAGCGGTCGACGCCATAGGCTTTTTCCGCGGCGTCGAATTGCGCCTTGTACTTGGCGAGGATCTCGCGGCCCTTGGCGAGACGGTTGTCGTTCACGAGGATGTCGAGATAGTCCCAGATCGCCTTGGTGAATTCGGGCTGCGAATCCAAGAGATCCATGATGCGCAGGTCGGGCGTGAGCCCCGCGATGAAGCGCTCGAAATTCTCGCGTGTGACGTTGCGTCGCGCCGCGTCGGGCCACATCGAGGCGACACAATTGTCGAAATTGGCCGCTGCCTGCCGAATCGCGGCCGCCGTCATCAGCGGGTGACCGGACGCGCCGTCCTCGCCGCTCCAGGGCGGAGCAGAGCCGTCGGTGCCAACGGCAGCCTCCGGTGGGGGCGAGGATTTGGATCCCGGAAACAAGCCGCCGAGCAGATCCGCGAGCCCGCCCTGGGACTGAGCGAGAGCCTGATTGGAAACAAGCAGAACCGCCGCGATTATCATCGCGATGGTTCGGCTCTTGGTCGCTGTTCCCGTCCGCCGCATGGCTCGATCTGCCCGTTCCAACGATTGGTTCAGAAGGCCTTGTGACGGTTTCCAACAGCTTAACAAAGGCGAGATTTTGTTTTGATCTGTCACAACGACAAAAGCGACGTGGCATCACACATCCGCCTTTGTTCCCGGCTGCAAACCGGATAGCAAGATGCGATATCCGTCTCACACATTTCAAGGCGCCCGACATTCCCATGAGAATCCGTAAAGCCGTCTTCCCCGTCGCCGGTCTCGGCACCCGGGTCCTGCCCGCCACCAAGGCAATGCCGAAGGAAATGCTGACCATCGTCGACAAGCCGCTCATCCAATACGTGTATGACGAGGCGAAGGAGGCCGGGATCGAGCATTTCGTCTTCGTCACCGGCCGCAACAAGGCCACCATCGAGGACCATTTCGACCGGATGTTCGAGCTCGACACCACGCTGGTTGCGCGCGGCAAGAAAGCGGAGATGGATGTCCTGGCGCAGAACCAGCCCGAAGCGGGCGCCGTCAGCTTTACCCGCCAGCAGGCGCCGCACGGGCTCGGTCACGCGGTGTGGTGCGCCCGCGACATTATCGGCAATGAGCCTTTTGCGGTGGTGCTGCCGGACGAGCTGGTGCTGAACACGCCGGGCTGCCTCGCCCAGATGATCGAGGCTGCGGGCAAGCTCGGCGAGAAGTCAAACCTGATCGCGGTCGAGGAGGTGCCCGACCATCTCACCCACCAATACGGCATCTGCGGCGTCGGCCCGCGCCACGCCCATCCCACGATGTTCGAGATCAACGGCATGGTGGAGAAGCCGCCGAAGGGCACGGCGCCCTCCAACCTCTCGATCACCGGCCGCTATATTTTGCAGCCGGAGATTTTCGAAATCCTGGCGACGCAGGAGCGCGGCGCCGGCGGCGAGATCCAGCTCACCGATGCCATGATCGGGCTGGCGAAGACGCAGAAATTCTATGGCGTGGAGTTCGAAGGCGAGCGCCACGATTGCGGCTCCAAGGCCGGCTTCCTGCGCGCCAACCTCGCCTATGGCCTGCGCCGCCCCGAACTGCGCGACGGCCTGCTGGCGGAGATGAGGAAGTATATGGAGAAGTAGTGTCCAACTTGCTGTCTATCGCTGTCATTGCGAGCGAAGCGAAGCAATCCATTTCGCCACTTGCGGAGCCATGGATTGCTTCGCTGCGCTCGCAATGACGAGTGCGGGAAGAGAAATGGCAGAGGCAGCGTTCGACAAGGTCAAGGCCGGGCTGGATGAGGCCAAAGCCTATCTGGATCGGTTACGAGACCGACGCAAAGACTTAGCCGACGCTCCGGCTGAGAAATGTCAGGCTCCGACTGAGAAGCAGTGACGCGGCGCCTCACGCTACCAGCGACAGCGCCTGCAGGCTGGCGACCACGCTCTGGTTGCGGCCATTGGCCTTGGCGGCATAGAGCGCCCTGTCGGCGGCTTCCACCAGATCGCTCCAGTTCTGGCCGGCCAGAGGCGTGAGACTCGCGACCCCGATGCTGACCGTGGTGATGGTCTCACCGTCGCACCATTGCTCGACTTTTCGGCGGATCATCTCCGCCACGCCGAATGCTTCCACGGCGCTCTGGCCGGGCAGCAGCACTGCGAATTCCTCGCCGCCCAGGCGTGCCGTGCAATCGCCGGCGCGCCGGACCGAATCCGAAATGCAGATCGCGATGCCGACCAGCACCTGGTCGCCGGCCTGGTGACCATAGGTGTCGTTGAAGGCCTTGAAATGGTCGGCGTCGATGATGAGCAGCGCGAGCGGCGTCTCATGCCGGCCGGCGCGGCGCCATTCCGTATCGATATCGGCATCGAACTTGCGCCGGTTTCGCAGGCCGGTCAGTGCATCGGTGGTCGCAAGCTCCTCGAGCTTCTCCTCGGCCTCGGCGCGGCGGCCGATCTCGCGCGCCAGGAACAGCGTGGTGCCGAGCACGAACAGGACCAGTGCCGCCATGATGGCGCCGATCCGGGTCGCCTCCTTGCGCCAAAGGCTGAAGACGCCGTCCAGGGGTTTTCCGACCACGGTGAACAGCGGGCCGTTTCCGCTGCGACGGACATAGAGCCGCGGGGTCGGGTCGATCGGGCCCGCACCGGAGTAGGAGCCGTTGTTCTTCAGATTGTCCGACGTCCAGTTGGGTCGCTCCGCCAGATTGGTGCCGATGACATCGAGATCGAACGGCGTGCGCATGATGATCGTGCGGTCGCGACGCAGCACGGTGATGGCGTCGCCGGGGGCAAGCGTCAGCCGTCCGAACAGTTCGTGGAAATAGCTGAAGCGGATCGAGCCTGCGACGACGCCGAGAAAGCTTCCGTCTTCACCGCTGATGCGCCGGCTCAGCACGATCGCGTAGGCCCCGCGGTGGAGCATCGGCTTTGAGACGTAGAGGCCGGTATAGGGCTGGTCGCGATGGATGTGGAAATATTCTTCGTCGCTGCGGTTCTCCGCCAGGGGATCGAGCGTCGATGCATCGTCCACCAACCGCCCCGTGCTGTCGAACACCTGGATCGCGCCAAAGTGCTTTGCGGTGGCTGCGTGGTCGAACAGGATCAGGTGCCGGACCTCCTTGCTGACGTCCTTGATCTCCGGCATTACCATGGCGCCGGCGACCGCGCGCAGCGAGAGGTCGAACAGTTCGATATTGCGGCCGATATCGGCGTCGATGCCTGAGGCGAGGTTTTCCAGCGTCTGCCGGGCCAGTTCCTCCTCGCCGTGGCGCATGTCGAGCATGACGCTGGTGCAGATGGTGGAAAAGCCGATCACGGTCGCGACCGAGGAAGCGATCAGGAGCTTCGTCGATAGCCGCCAGCGCCGCTTTGCTTGTTGTCGCCGTTCGTGTGGCATGTTTCGTCCCGGGCCACCCTTCATGCACCGGAAACATTGTTGCGGCCTTAAGCGGCGACAGCGAACCGCGAATGGGTTAACGATTGGTTGGCGTGCATGACGTTTTTCGGCGATGGCGCGAGTCTTGAGGACCTGAAGTGAACGATTACGGCCCGTTGCGGGACTATCTGAAGAAGCAGACGCTGACCGAACTGGTGCTCAGCTTCGAGGAGATCGAGACCATCATCGACGCGTCGCTGCCGCGCGCGGCGCAGCGCGCCTCCTGGTGGGATAGCCTCCGCAGTCCACAGGAAAGGATGCCCCAGCGCGAAGCTTGTCTCGAGGCCGGCTACGCCGCCACGCGTCAGGCCGACGGCAACAGCGTGAAGTTCAAGCGGCTTCCTCGCGATGTCCGTCGTTCCCGCGAAGGCGGGAGCCCATAACTACAGGGCTTGTTGTGGCGCTCGGCCGTCGCAAACGTAAGGGTGGGCAAAGCGCAGCGTGCCCACCATTCCGGAACGAGAATGTGGAGAGATGGTGGGCACGCTGCGCTTTGCCCACCTTACGGGTCTCCGCGGGGCATGACAGTTGCCGGCTCAAGGCCGGGATGACGGATCAGCTCGCGGCTTCCAGCCGCTCCTCGGTGAGCAGGCGCATTGCGGCGTCGGCATCCATCGGCTCGCCGAAGGCGAAGCCCTGCGCGTATTCGCAGCCGAGCTGGTAGAGCTCGACCGCATCCGAATCCGTTTCCGCGCCTTCCGCCACCACGTCCATGCCGAGGTCGTGGGCGAGCGCGATGATCGATTTCAGGATCACGGGCCGCGTGCCGCGGCTGGTGGTGCGGACGAAGGACTGGTCGATCTTGATGGTGTCGAACGGGAAGCGCTGCAGGTAGGACAGTGAGGAGTGGCCGGTGCCGAAGTCATCCAGGGAGAGGCCGGTGCCGAGCTCGCGGATGCGCGCCAGCATCTGCGCGGCGTGCTCCGGATTCTCCATCACCAGCGATTCCGTCAATTCCAATTTCAGTGTGCCGCGCGCGACCGAGGAGCGCGACAGCACGGTCCTGATGTCGTGGATCAGGTCGTGGCGCAGCAATTGCCGCGATGAGACATTGACGGAGGCAAAGATCGGCTCGCGTGACCGCATCGCGCGCTGCCAGATCGAAAGCTGCCGCGCGGTCTGGTCCATCACGAAGGTGCCGAGGTCGACGATCAGGCCGATCTCCTCCGCGATGGAGATGAATTCGGACGGCGACATCCGCCCGAGTTTCGGATGGTCCCAGCGCGACAGGGCCTCGAAGCCGGCAATCGAACGGTCCTCGAGCCGCACGATCGGCTGGTAGAGGATCGTGATCTCCTGCCGCTCGATGGCGCGGCGCAGCTCGCTCTCCAGCGTCAGGCGGTCGGTCTTGCGCGCGCGCATCGCCGGCTTGTAGACGTCGATGCGGTCGCCGCCGATGCGCTTGGAGTGATACATCGCAAGCTCGGCGTCCTTGATGATCTCGTCGGTGAGCTGCGTCTGCGGGTCGGAGAGCGCCAGCCCGATCGAAGCGGTCAGGAAGATCTCGCGGTCGTTGAAGGCGATCGGCGCGCGGATGGTCTTGCGGATGGTTTCGGCAAAGGCGGTGATCCGCGCTGGGTCCTGCTCGGACAACAGGATCAGGCCGAACTGGTCGCCGGCCAATCGCGCCAGCGTGTCCTGCGGTTTGAGGATGCGGGTCAGGCGGCGCGTCAGCGTCAGCAGGATGGAATCGCCGACCGCCATGCCGACGGAGTCGTTGACCTGCTTGAAGCGGTCGAGGTCGATCACCATCAACGTCGGCCGCAGCGTCGGCACGGTCTTTGCGAGATTGGCGACCGCGCTGAGCCGGTCCATGAACAATTTGCGGTTCGGCAGGCCGGTCAGATTGTCGTGGACCGAGTCATGCAGCATCCGCTCTTCGGAATTCTTGATGTCGGTGACGTCGGTAAGCGTGCCGACCACGCGCGAGACCTCGCCGTCGGAGCCGACGACAGGCCGCGCCTTCAGCGCGAACCACATGAAATGGCCGTCCGGGGTGCGCAGCCGGAAATCCTGCACCAGGCGGCCGCGGCGCTGGTCGAGCACGCTGTCAAGTGCTGCACGGAAACGGTCCTGGTCGAGCGGATGCAGCACCTCCAGCCATTTCGCCGCCGGCCCTTCCAGCGTGCCGCGCTTCAGGCCGAGCAGGGCCTCGGTCTCGGGGCTGGTGAACACCTTGTCGGCAGAGACGTCCCAGTCCCAGATCAGGTCGCCGGAGCCGGTCAGCGCCAGCGCCCGCCGCTCGACATCGGAGACGACGCCCGTGGTGGCGCCGCCGCCGGCAAAGGCATGCTGCATCACCGTGAAGCCGATCAGCATCACTATCAGCACGAGGCCGCCGAGCAGCGCCGGACCAACGATGTCATTGGTGACACTGCCCGCCACCGTCATGCCGGCCGCGACCACCCAGACCACCAGCAGGAACCAGGTCGGGATCAAGAGAACGGCGCGGTCAAAACCGTGGGTCGAAAGATAGACGATCAGCGCAAAGCCGGCGAAGGCGATCATGACGAGCGACATGCGCGCGATGCCGGAAGCCACCGCGGGATCGAACAGCGCCAGCGCCACCAGCGATCCCAGGAACAGCAGCCAGCCGATGGTGATGTGGGAATAGCGCACATGCCAGCGGCTCAAATTGAGATAGGCGAACAGGAACACGAGCAGCGTCGCCGCCAATATCGCCTCGCCCGCCGCGCGCCAGACGCGCTCGGCGTTGTTCGACATGTCCAGCACCTTGCCCCAGAAGCCGAAATCGACGCCGATATAGACCAGCACCGCCCAGGCGAGCGCGGCGGCCGCCGGAAACATGATGCTGCCCTTGACCACGAACAGGATCGTCAGCACCAGCGCCAGCAGTCCGGAAATGCCGATCACGATGCCCTGGTAGAGCGTGAAGGAGTTGACCTTGTCCTTGTAGGACTCGGGCTCCCAAAGATAGAGCTGCGGTGGCAGCTTGTCGGTGCGCAATTCCGCGACGTAGGTGACGACCGCGCCCGGATCGAGCGTGATGCGGAAGACATCCGCGGTCGGGCTCTCCTGCCGCTCGGGACGGTCGCCGACCGACGGTGTGATGGTGGCGATGCGCGACAGGCCGAGATCCGGCCAGAACAGGCCGGATGAGACGATGCGGTAATGTGGCGCGACGATCAGGCGGTCGAGCTGGTCATCGGTGTTGTTGGCGAGCGCGAACACCACCCAATATTGCCCGCCCTCGCGCGCGCGGACCTCGATGCGGCGGACGATGCCGTCGGTACCGGGCGCGGTCGAGACCTGGATGCGATCGGTGTCGCTGCGCTGGTGGTCGAGAACGGCGGTGAGATCGATCGCGGGCGCGTCGCTGCGGACGCTGACGGCATCAACTGCACGCGCCGGGGCCGCGCCGACAACCATCATGAGGGCCAGCGCAAGCGGCGCAAGCCACCTGATCAGACGCAATGTCAGTACTCCGCGCTTTCACGATTCATGCGGGCGAACCAGCGCCCTGCCGCTCCCGGATAAATGCCACGAAAGCGAAGGAAATCAAAGGGTTTCCGGTTGGGCCGGGCGGTGGAAGCGTTAAACGACCAACACAATTTTGCCAATATGCGCACTGGTTTCCATCCGCCGGTGGGCGTCGGCAGCCTTTTCCAACGGGAAAGTGCTGTCCATCAGCGGTTTTACCCGCCCCTCGCGGAGTAGCGGCATCACCTTGGCCTCGATCGCGGCGACCATCGCCGCCTTGTCCGCATGACTACGGGGGCGGAGCGTCGAGCCGGTATGGTGCAGGCGCTTCATCATCAGCTTTGCAAAATTGGCGCTCGCCTTCGGCGCTCCGGCCAGGAAGGCGATCTGCACGATTCGCCCTTCGACGGCGGCTGCGTCGTAGTTGCGATCGATATAGTCGCCGCCGACCATGTCGAGGATGACATTGGCGCCGGCGCCATCGGTTGCGGCCTTCACCTCGGCGACGAAATCCTCGCTCTTGTAGTTGATCGCGCGATCAGCGCCGAGCTTCAGGCAGGCCTCCGCCTTGTCCTGCGAGCCGACGGTGACGATCACCTTGGCGCCAAACGCTTTCGCAAGCTGGATCGCCAGGGTGCCGATGCCGGAGGAGCCGCCATGGATCAGCAGCGTCTCGCCTTTTTGCAGAGCGCCGCGCTCGAACACATTGTGCCACACCGTCATCAGCGTTTCGGGAAGTGCGCCGGCTTCCTCGATCGACAGTGACGGCGGCACCGTCATCGCTTGCGCGTCCTGCGCGATGCAATATTGCGCATAGCCGCCCCCGGCGACCAGCGACATCACGGTATCGCCGACCTTGTGCCTGCTCGCGCCGGGCCCGACCGCAACCACTTCGCCTGATATCTCGAGGCCGGGCAGGTCGCTGGCGCCGGGCGGCGGCGGATAGGAACCGGAACGCTGCGCCACGTCAGGCCGGTTGACGCCGGCCGCCTTCACCTTGACCAAGATTTCGCCTTGGCCCGGCTCCGGCACCGGGCGCGTCTCCGGCAGCAATACTTCCGGCCCGCCGGGCTTGCTGATGCCGACGACGGTCATTTGCGCGGGCAGCTTTTCCATGGTTTTTCCTTGGCGAAATGGGAGGATTCCAGACGCGGCACGTTGATTACCCAGCCTGCATCGCGCTGGCAACCGCTGCAACGGGATCGTGACAGAGCATGACCGGAAAGTGGAGACCGGCTTTTCATGCTTAGGGCAAAACACGGAGGAAGCGCATGGCGATGGAAGATGACGAGCGGCCGCGGAAGAAGATTTCGCACGAGATCGGGCAGGACCTGTCGCTGCTCTCGGTCGAGGAATTGAGCGACCGCATGGCGATGCTCTCGGCCGAGGTCGAGCGCCTGCGCGAGGCGGTCACCAAGAAGCGCGCCTCGAAGGACGCCGCCAACAGCTTCTTCAAGTCGTAGCGCTCACCCGTAGCCCGGATGGAGCGCAGCGTAATCCGGGACACCGGTGCATCCGGCTCGCACCGGTCCCCGGATTGCGCTGCGCTCCATCCGGGCTACGAAACTGGAGGCCTGTCCCAAACTAGGCCAATGGCCGATATGGCAAACGAAGCTTAAACAAAATCGCTCATTTACGATCAATTAAGCTTTCTCGTTTATGACTGCATCGTCCTCGTTTGGACACCGAGTGGCTCCTGTCCACTCTGTTTGACGCCTCCCTGTTATCAACTTCAAAGCCGCCGGAAACGGCGGCTCTTTTTTGGCGTTGTCACAGGCTTGTCGTTTCCAGCATTTGGCTGGAAACCATAATTCCGCTTGCGGCTGGACTCTTCGTCCCGCAAGCGCAATGATTTGTTCATCATAAAGCTGGCGCAAAGCCGGTGGTGTTCAAAATTAAAAGTGGCGTGAGGGCGTTAACCATGCTGGAGCGGTCGCAAAGCGATTCCGCACTTGTTCTGTTCAGTGAGCGGCTGACCAATTCTGCTGCATTCGGAGCCTTGTTCCGTGAGGGCATGGACTTGGTCGAGGAGACCGCCGCCTATCTCGATGGCGACGGCCGCAATCAGGCCAAGGCGCTGGAACGGTCCGTCAGCCTGACCTATGCGACCGAAAGCATGCGCCTGACCACCCGTTTGATGCAGCTTGCCTCCTGGCTCCTGCTCCATCGCGCGGTGAAGGAAGGCGAGATGACGCTGACCCAGGCCAATCGCGAGAAGACCAAGGTGAAGCTCTCCGCGGCCGATCCGGGCTCGGCGGAACTGATCGAGAAACTGCCGCAACAATTGCAGGACCTGATCGCCCGCTCGATGGACCTGCAGGCGCGCGTGCGCCGGCTCGACAGCACGATCCATGCGCCGCAGGCCGATCGCGCCGCGATCGGCAACCCGCTGGTGCCGCAGCTCAACCGCCTGAAGGCCGCGTTCGAGCGGTAACGGCCGTTTCCCGTCGACCCCCGTCATTGCGAGGAGCGAAGCGACGAAGCAATCCATGCCGCAGCGAGCGGAGAGATGGATTGCTTCGCTTCGCTCGCAATGACGCGTGAAAACAGAAACGCCCCTGACTTGGCAGGGGCGTTTGTCGGACGATAACAGGAAAGAGCGAGCCTTTGCGCGCTCAGTCCTTTTTCAAAAAGCCGGAAAACTTCTTCTGGAACCGCGACACGCGGCCGCCGCGGTCGAGGAGCTGCTGCGAGCCGCCGGTCCAGGCCGGGTGCGACCTGGGATCGATATCGAGCTGCAGCTTGTCGCCTTCCTTGCCCCAGGTGGAGCGGGTCTGGTACTCGGTGCCGTCGGTCATCACGACCGTAATCGTATGATAATTCGGGTGAATATCGGCTTTCATGGCAGTTCCTTCGGCGCGCCGGCGCCCGTCTCAAGTGGTCCAAAGATACGGGATTTGGGCAGCTCTATAGCCTAAGGAGCCCCCCAAAACAAGCCACCGGGGGGTTACCGGATTAGGACTCTTCCGGATTTGCCAGCCGCCTCCGCGGGGCCTATCTGGAAAACATAAAAACTGGTCCTTGTCCCGATGAGCGCAGCCGAACAGCTTGACCACCCGCCCAGCCCGATGCCGCCGCGGCGCGATGCGCTGCTCGAAGGCGAAGCGCCGGTCGAATCCACCTTGACCGAAACGGAAGGGAAGAGCCGCGCCAGGCTGAAGCCGCTGCTGGCGCTCGCGCCCTATGTAGCGCGCTACCGTGGACGGGCCATCCTCGCTTTTATCTCTCTGACGGTTGCGGCGATCACGACGTTGATCGTGCCGGTCGCGATCCGGCGCATGATCGACTTCGGCTTCACGGCCGAAGGCATCGCCATGATCAACAGCTATTTCAGCGTGATGATCGCGGTGGTGGCGGTGCTCGCCTGCGCCAGCGCCTCGCGTTACTATCTGGTCATGACGATCGGCGAGCGCATCGTCGCCGATCTCCGCCGCGACGTGTTCGCGCATCTGATCTCGCTGTCGCCTTCCTTCTTCGATTCAGCGCGCAGTGGCGAATTGGTGTCGCGCCTGACCGCCGATACCACCCAGATCAAATCAGCGGTCGGCGCCTCCGTGTCGATCGCGCTCCGCAACATGATGCTGTTCCTCGGCGCCGCCGCGATGATGGTGGTCACCAGCGCGAAGCTTTCCGGCTTCGTGCTCTTGGCGATCCCGATCATCGTGATCCCGCTGGTCGCGTTCGGGCGCTGGGTGCGCCGATTGTCGCGCAATGCGCAGGACACGCTCGCGGAGGCCAGCGCCTATGCTTCCGAGCTGGTCGGCGCCATCAGGACCGTGCAGGCCTTCACCAGCGAGCGGCTCGCCGCCTTGCGCTTCGGCGGCGAGGTCGAGCAGGCCTATGACGCCGCGCGCAGCTCCACCCGCGCGCGGGCCGTGCTCACCTTGATCATCATCTTCATCGTGTTCTCGAGCGTGGTGCTGATCCTCTGGGTCGGTTCGCACGACGTGCTCGCGGGCGCGATGACGCCGGGACGTCTGGGCCAGTTTATTCTCTACAGCGCCTTTGCTGCCAGCGCCCTCGGCCAGCTCAGCGAAGTCTGGGGCGAAATCTCCGCAGCTTCCGGTGCTGCCGAGCGGCTGTTCGAGATCCTGCGCGTCAAGCCGGAGATCACGGCGCCGGCCGCGCCGCTCGCGCTGCCGCAGCCCGCCCGCGGCGACGTTGTGTTCGACAACGTCAGCTTTGCCTATCCGACGCGGCGGTCCGTGAAGACCGTCGACGGCGTCTCGTTCTCGGTACGATCAGGCGAGAAGGTCGCGATCGTCGGTCCTTCCGGCGCAGGCAAGAGCACGCTGTTCCATCTGTTGCTGCGCTTTTACGATCCCGTCTCGGGCACGATCTCGTTCGACGGCGTACCGATCCGGCAGGCGGATCCAGGCGCGGTACGCTCGCACATGGCGCTGGTGCCGCAGGACACCGTGGTGTTCGCGACGTCGGCGCGCGAGAACATCCGTTTCGGTCGCCCCGATGCGTCAGATGCCGAAGTCGAGCGCGCCGCCGACCTTGCGCACGCCACCGAATTCCTGCGCCGGCTGCCCGGCGGCTTCGAGGCCCAGCTCGGCGAACGCGGCGTGACGCTGTCGGGCGGCCAGCGCCAACGCATCGCGATCGCGCGCGCGATCCTGCGCGATGCACCGCTCCTGCTGCTCGATGAAGCCACCTCCGCGCTCGACGCCGAAAGCGAGACCTTGGTGCAGACCGCGCTGGAGGAATTGATGCGCCACCGCACCACGCTGGTCATCGCGCATCGGCTCGCGACCGTGCTCTCCTGCGACCGTATCCTGGTGATGGAGCATGGCAGAATCGTCGAACAGGGCACCCATGCCGAGCTGGTCGCCTTGAACGGGCTCTACGCAAGGCTGGCAAGGTTGCAGTTCGAGGGGGGTTGAGTTCGCGCTCCGCGCCGCGAACTCCGCTGTCATCGCCCGCGAAGGCGGGCGATCCAGTATTCAAGAGACCGTCGTGGGATACGGAGAAGCCGCGGCGTACTGGATGCCCCGGTCAAGCCGGGGCATGACGGCGGTGTTTGTGGCAAGCAAGTCCCGTTACGGCTTCCACGCCATCCTCAATACCGGACGTCCTGACGTCGGGTTGACGTCCTCGCCAGCATGCACAAAGCCGTTGCGCTCGTAAAAGCGGATGGCTCGCGTGTTGTCCTTGTTCACCAGCAGCGTCACGCCATCGGGCGAAAGGCGCTTGGCTTCATCTACCAGCGCGCTTGCCAGCTTCGAGCCCCAATGCGCGGGATCGACCACCAGCTGGTCGAGATAGCCGCTTGCATCGATGGTCACGAAACCGACCAGCGCATCCGCCTCTTCCGCGACGATGATGGTTGCCTTCGGCACCAGCTCGCTGCGCCAGCGCTCGCGCCACCACGCCACGCGGGCATCAAAATCGATCGACGGATAGGCCTGCTGCCAGGTTTGCCGCCAAAGCTCGATCGCGGCGTCCTCGTCCTCGGCGCGATAGGGGCGAAGCTTGAACCCGCTCGTCACTACCGTTCCGTCAGCTTCAATTCGATGCGGCGGTTACGCTTGTAGGCGTCTTCCGTCTGGGCGGTGTCGAGCGGCTGGAATTCGCCAAAGCCGGCGGCGACCAGCCGCTGTGCCGGCACCCCGAGCGAGATCAGATATTGCACCACCGAGATCGCGCGTGCGGCGGAGAGATCCCAGTTCGACTTGAAAACCGGGCTGTTGATCGGCCGCACGTCGGTGTGGCCATCGACCCGCAGCACCCAGGCGATCTCGCTTGGGATCTGCTTGTCGAGGTCGATCAGGGCAGCCGCGAGCTTGTCGAGCTCGGCGCGGCCTTCAGGCAACAGCGTGGCCTGTCCGGTATCGAAGAAGACTTCGGATTGGAACACGAAGCGGTCGCCGACGATGCGGATGTCCGGCCGGTTGCCCAGGATGGCGCGCAGGCGGCCGAAGAACTCCGAGCGGTATCTCGACAGTTCCTGCACCCGCTGCGCCAGCGCCACGTTCAATCGCTGGCCGAGATCGGCGATGCGTCCCTGAGATTCCTTGTCGCGTTTCTCGGAAGCGTCGAGCGCTTCCTCGAGCGCGGCAAGCTGACGGCGCAATGCGCTGATCTGCTGGTTCAGCACCTCGATCTGCGCCAGCGCCCGCGAGGAGACCTGCTTCTCGGAATCGAGCGCCTTGGTGAGCTCGGTAGCTCGGCCCTGCGCGTCGCTGCCGGCATTGGCCAGGCCCTCATAGAGTCCCTTGATGCGGTCGCGCTCGCCTTCGGCCGTGACAAGCCCGGCGCGGAGCTGCGCTATCTGTTCGCCGAGGCTGAGCTTGCCGAGCTTTTCCAGCGACAGCATGTCGTTGAGCTGGGCGATCTTGGCGTTGAGCTGCTCCAGCGCCTTGTCCTTGCCGGAGACTTCCTGCGACAGGAAGAACTGCACCACCAGGAACACCGAGAGCAGGAATACTATCGACAGCACCAGCGTCGACAGCGCGTCCACGAAGCCCGGCCAGTAGTTGAAGCCGGATTCACCGCGGCGGGCACGGGCAAGGGCCATTTTGACTCTCTACTAGCGTTGGTGTTTGGACGGCCGCCGCGGGTTTCCGTCGGCGGCACCGTCCCTGTTTCTCTAACTCTTCTCCGGCTGACGCGCGAGGCGTTCGAGCAGGCGCTTGATCTCGCGGTTCTGCTCGCCCTGGCCGTCGGCCCATTCCCGGATCATCTGTTGCTCGGTGCGCATATGCGCAACCAATCCCTGGATCGCTTCGGCGAGATTGGCCATCGCCGCGGTGGTGCCGCGGCTTCCCCCGCCTTCCTCCACCGCGACGCGCAGCCGCTCGATCGCGTGCTGCAGGTTACCGCCACCACCCGCGGCGGCGACGACGCCGTCACCGGCATATTCCCGCACTGTGGTCGCAAGCCAGTCCTCGAGGTCGGTATAGAAACGGTTCTGCGCCTGGCTGGATTGCAGGTCGAGGAAGCCGAGGATCAGGGAACCGGCGAGGCCGAACAGCGAGGACGAGAACGAGATGCCCATGCCGCCGAGCGGCGCGGCCAGGCCTTCCTTCAGCGTGTCGAACAGCGCGCCGGCGTCGCCGCCGACCTTCAGCCCATCGATCACCTTGCCGACCGAGCCGACGGTTTCGATCAGGCCCCAGAAGGTGCCGAGCAGGCCGAGGAACACCAACAGGCCCGTCATGTAGCGCGAGATGTCGCGCGCCTCGTCCAGGCGGGTCGCGATGGAATCGAGCAGGTGCCGCATCGTCTGCTGCGAGATCGACATCCGCCCGCTGCGCTCGCCGCCGAGGATCGCCGCCATCGGCGCCAGCAAGGTCGGCCGCCGGTCGATCGCGAGCCCGGGATCGGCGATCCGGAAATTGTTGACCCATCGCACCTCGGGATAGAGCCGGATCACCTGGCGGAACGACAGGATGATGCCGATCAAAAGCACCGCGCCGATCAGCGCATTCAGCCCCGGATTAGCGAAGAAGGCGACGACGATCTGCTTGTAGAGGACGATGCCGATCAGCGCGCACAGCACGAGAAATACCAGCATCCGCACCAGGAAGATCCGTGGAGAGGACAATTTGCTGAGTTCGGTCTCCATGTCGGAGCGGGGAGAGGAGGGCATTGCCGGCATGTCCGTTGCGAAAAGCCGCGTTGGGCAGCCAATATGGCACAGCGGCCACGGGAAAAAAGATCGGAAACCGGGTATTTCGGGGCGGAAGCGGAACAGGACAGCGACGGCGGTCGTGTCATCCACCGAAATCGTCTCGCTCGAAGCTGTTCCGCCTGTTGCGAATTGGCCGACATCGGTCGTAGCCGCACGCGCCCGCATTTCCGGATCGCGCATTCGCCCGCCATCGTCGAAGCGGGCGAACCGATCTCGATGCCGGATAACGAGAGACGACCGAGCAACCGGAAAATGTCGGCAGGGATTCTCCGTTACAGCGCGCCCGCTTGATTCGGAGATAGCAGCAGATCGGCGGTAGCCACGCTGTGTCGAGGAAGGCGTAGTACGTTACCCCCACAAGCTCCGATGGAACCGGTTTCACAATCCGGTGAATCGGAGAAAAACATGCCAATTCAATATATTATACGTGTGTGACATTGAGCCGCCGCAGCGATGTATTGCGTCGCAGCACCTCGACCTTATCCTGAACGGCGTGACAGGCGGAGTCGGCAGCGACGCCGCGGTGTCATTTGTGTTCAACAATTCAAACTCGGGGCGACGCTTTCAATGTCCGGACTACGCGCACGAACGGCATGCATTCTCCTGATGCTGGCCGCCACGGCGCCACTGCTAGCCGGCTGTGATGAGCCGACTGCCGCGACCGCTGCGTCGGAGGCGGCGCCCGAACCCGAGGTCAGCGTTGTCGTCGCCAAGCCGCAGTCGCGCGCGGTGGTGCGCGAGCTGCCCGGCCGTGTTGCGCCCACGCGCGTCGCCGAAGTCCGCCCGCGCGTTTCCGGCATCGTCGTCGAGCGCTTGTTCCACCAGGGCACCGAGGTGAAGGCCGGCGATCCCCTGTATCGCATCGATCCGCGGCCATTCGAGGTCGAGGTGCAGTCCAATCAGGCTGCGCTCGCACGCGCCAAGGCCGTGCTCGATCAGGCGGCCCAGCACGCGCATCGCGTTATGACCCTCTACAACCAGAAGGCGATGCCCGAGGCCGAGAACGAGAAGGCGATTGCCGCGCAGCGCCAGGCCGAAGCGGATGTCGCGGCCCGCGAGGCCGATCTCGCGCGCGCCAAGCTCAATCTGGATTACGCCACCATCCGTGCTCCCATCGACGGCATCGTCGGCGCCGCCCTGGTCAGCGAAGGCGCGCTGGTGGTGCAGAACGACTCCACCTCGCTTGCGACCATCCAGCAGATCGACCCGATCTATGCCGACTTCACCCAGTCGGTCACCGAGCTCAACCAGCTACGCCGCGCATTCGAGACCGGCGAACTCGACCGCATCGCGCCTGACGCGATGAAGGTGCGCCTGTTGCAGGACGATGGCACGATCTATTCGATTCCCGGCAAGCTGTTGTTCTCGGACGCCAAGGTCGACGCCTATACCGGGCAGGTGACCCTGCGTGGCGAGTTCCCCAATCCAAGGCGAGAGCTGCTGCCGGGCATGTATGTGCGCGTGCTGATCGAGCAGGGCATCGACTCTGACTCGATCGCGGTGCCGCAGCAGGCGATTCAGCGCAATGGCGGTGGCGGCAGCGAGGTGTTCGTGGTCAAGGACGACGGTCGCGTCGCGGTTCAGCCCGTCCGTACCGGCTCGCTGCAGAACGGGCAGGTGTTCGTGACCGAAGGTCTGAAGTCCGGCGACCGCGTCGTGGTCGAGGGCTTCCAGAAATTCGCGGCAGGCGACAAGGTCCGACCGCAGGCGTTCACCGAGGCCGCGGATGCTTCGACCGCTGTACCGGGGGAAAATAAAGCCGCGCAAGCGCTGCGGTGATCCGAGATGGCGAGCTTTTTCATCGACAGGCCGATCTTCGCCTGGGTCGTCGCGCTCTTCATCTGCCTGATCGGCGCGATCTCGATTCCGCTGCTGGCGATCGCGCAATATCCGATCATCGCGCCGCCCTCGATCTCAATCTCGACCAGCTATCCCGGCGCCTCACCGGAAAATCTCTATAACAGCGTCACCCGGCTGATCGAGGAGGAGCTGAACGGCGCCTCCGGCATCCTGAATTTCGAATCCACCAGCGACTCGCTCGGCCAGGTCGAGATCATCGCCAATTTCGTCCCGGGCACCGAAACCAGCCAGGCCTCCGTCGAGGTACAGAACCGCCTCAAGCGCATCGAGGCGCGCCTGCCGCGCGCCGTGATCCAGCAGGGCATCCTGGTCGAGGAAGCCTCCAGCGCGGTGCTGCAGATCATCACGCTGAATTCGACCGACGGCAGCCTTGATGAAATCGGTCTCGGCGATTTCATGATCCGCAACGTGCTCGGCGAAATCCGCCGCATTCCCGGCGTCGGCCGCGCCACGCTCTATTCGACCGAGCGCTCCTTGCGCATCTGGCTCGATCCGGCAAAGCTGGTCGGTTATGGCTTGACCGCCGATGACGTCAACAAGGCGATATCAGCGCAGAACGCGCAGGTCGCCTCGGGCAGCATCGGTGCCGAGCCGGCGACGGACTCGCAACGGGTTTCAGCGCTGGTTCTGGTGAAGGGCCAGCTCTCCTCGCCGGACGAGTTCGGCGCCATCATCCTGCGCGCTAATCCTGATGGTTCGACCGTGCGCCTGCGCGACGTCGCGCGGCTGGAGATCGGCGGCCTCAGCTATCAGTTCCAGACACGCCTCAACGGCAAGCCGACGGCGGGCCTCTCGGTGCTGCTGTCGCCGAGCGGCAACGCGCTGGCGACCGCGAGCGCGGTGGAAGCCAAGATGAAGGAGCTGTCGCGCTTCTTCCCGGCCAACATCTCCTACGAGATCCCCTACAACATCACGCCCGTGGTCGAGGCCGCGATCGAGAAGGTGCTGACGACGCTGGTCGAAGCCGTGGTGCTGGTCTTCGTCGTGATGTTCCTGTTCCTGCAGAACATCCGCTACACCATCATTCCGACCATCGTCGTGCCGGTCGCGCTGCTTGGGGCCTGCGCCACGCTGATGATGCTCGGCTATTCCATCAACATGCTGACCATGTTCGGCATGGTGCTCGCGGTCGGCATCCTCGTCGACGACGCCATCGTCGTGGTCGAGAACGTCGAGCGCATCATGGCCGAGGAAGGCTTGCCGCCGAAGGAGGCGACCCGCAAGGCGATGTCGCAGATCACCGGCGCCATCATCGGCATCACGCTGGTGCTGGTTGCCGTGTTCATCCCGATGGCGTTCTTCCCGGGATCGGTCGGCATCATCTATCGCCAGTTCTCGGTCACCATGGTCGCCGCCATCGCGTTCTCGGCGCTGCTGGCCCTGTCGCTGACGCCGGCGCTGTGCGCGACATTGCTCAAGCCGGTGACCGCAGGCCATGGCCATTCCCGCAAGGGCGTGTTCGGCTGGTTCAACCGCACGCTCGATGTCACCCGCGACGGCTATACCCGCACGGTTCGCGGGACGCTGAAGCGTACCGGGCGGCTGATGCTGATCTATGTGGCGCTTCTGGTCGGGTTGGGCTGGGGCTTCGTGCGACTGCCCGGCGGCTTTCTGCCGGTCGACGACCAGGGCTTCATCACCACCGACGTGCAGACGCCGTCGGATTCCTCCTTCGCCCGCACCGAGGCCGCGATCGAGAAGGTCGAGAAATATCTCCTGGCGCGCTCGGCCATCGAGAACGTCACGTTCCTCACCGGCTTCAGCTTCCTCGGCCAGGGCTTTAACACCGCGCAGGCCTTCATCACGCTGAAGGACTGGTCGGAGCGCGGGCCGAAAGATTCGGCGGCCGCGATCGTCGCCGACATCAATCGCGACCTTTCATCGATCCGCGACGCCAAGATCTCGGCGCTGCAGCCGCCGCCGATCGACAACCTCGGCAACTCCTCAGGCTTCTCGTTCCGCCTGCAGGACCGTGGCCAGAAGGGTTACGTCCAGCTCATCGCCGCCGCCGACCGCCTGATCGCGGAAGCCAATGCCAGCCCCGTGCTGCAGAAGGTCTATATCGAAGGCCTGCCGCCGGCGCCGCAGGTCAATCTGGTGATCGACCGCGAAAAGGCCGGAGCCTTCGGCGTCACCTTCGAGGACATCAACGCCACGATTTCGACCAATCTCGGCTCGAACTACATCAACGATTTCCCGAACCGCGGCCGCATGCAGCGCGTCGTGGTGCAGGCGGACAAGTTCACCCGCATGAATGCGGATGACATCCTCAACTACAACGTCAAGAACAACCGCGGGCAGCTCGTGCCGTTCTCGTCGTTCGCCACGATCGAATGGCAGAAGGGACCGACCCAGATCGCGGGTTTCAATTATTATCCCGCCGTGCGCATCTCCGGCGAGGCGCGCCCCGGCTACACCTCCGGCGATGCCCTGAACGAGATGGAGCGGCTCGCGAACAGATTGCCGCGCGGCTTCGGCTATGAGTGGACCGGACAGTCGCTGCAGGAGAAGCTGTCGGGCTCGCAGGCGCCGTTCCTCTTGGCCTTGTCGGTGCTGGTGGTGTTCCTCCTGCTCGCCGCGCTGTATGAGAGCTGGACGATTCCGATCGCGGTGCTCCTGACCATACCGCTCGGCGTCACCGGCGCGGTGATCGCCGCGAGCATGCGCGGCCTGGCCAATGACGTCTATTTCACCGTCGGCCTGATCACCATCATCGGCCTCGCCGCCAAGGATGCCATCCTGATCATCGAATTCGCCAAGGATTTGCGGGCCCATGGCAAGCCGCTGATCGAGGCGACCGTCGAAGCCTGTTCGCTGCGTTTCCGCCCGATCCTGATGACCGGCCTCGCCTTCGTGTTCGGCGTGTTCCCGATGGCGATCGCCTCCGGTGCCGGTGGTGCCAGCCAGCAGGCGCTCGGCACCGTCGTCATGGGCGGCATGATCGCGGTCGTGATCCTGGCGCTGTTGATGGTCCCGGTGTTCTTCGTCAGCGTGCAACGCGTGCTGGCCGGCGACCGCGAGCCGAAGCAGGCCCCGGTGCCGGAGCCGCACGCGCCGCCGGCGCCGGCTCCCCAGAAGCCATAAGCGCAATCGCTCAGAGCCGTCATGCCCCGCGCAGGCGGGGCATCCAGTACCCACTTGGGCCGGAGATGACGCATCACTGGCGCCGCGGGTTACTGGATTATCCGCCTTCGCGGATGATGACAGCGAGCAGAGGCACCTGCTATCCCAGCGGCTTCAAAATCTTCACCAGTTCGCCGTGCACGAATTCGTTACCGCAGACCACGTGTCCGGTTTGCAACGGATCGTCATTGCCCTCGATCCCGCTCACGGTGCCGCCAGCTTCGCGCACCATGATCTGCCCGGCCGCGATATCCCAGGGCTGCAGGTTGCGTTCCCAATAGCCGTCGAGGCGGCCGGCGGCGACGAAGGCGAGGTCGAGCGAGGCGGCGCCGAAGCGGCGGAAGCCGGCGACCTTGTTCTGCAGCACGGCCATCTCTTTCAGCGCCAGTCCATGGTCGCCGCGGCCGATATGGGGCAAGCCGCAGGCGACCACGCATTCGTCGAGCCTTCGGCGGCCGGCGACGCGCAGGCGCTGGTCGTTGAGGAAGGCGCCCTTGCCGCGCTCGGCGATGTAGAGCTCGTCGTTGGCGGGGTTGTAGATCACCCCCGCAATCACCGTGCCCTCGCGCGCCAGCCCGATCGAGATCGCGAATTGCGGGATGCCGTGCAGGAAGTTGGTGGTGCCGTCGAGCGGATCGACGATCCAGCTATGGCTCTTGTCGGTGCCCTCGCGGGTGCCGCCTTCCTCGCCGATGAAGCCGTAGCCCGGGCGGGCCTTGGCGAGGTCGGTGTAGAGCATCTCCTCGGCGCGCTTGTCGGCCAGCGAGACGAAGTTCGCCGGCCCCTTCAGCGACACCTGCAGGTGTTCGATCTCGCCGAGATCGCGCTTGAGGCTGCGGCCGGCGCGGCGCGCGGCCTTGACCATGACGTTGATGAGGGCGGAATAGAGCATGATGGAGGGCTTGTCGGTGGGAAAACGGCCCAAGCGCCGTCGGAGATTTCCGACTGCGTGCCCTCTCGGGATGGCGCCGTCAAGGCGTCATTTGCCGGTGCCGAGCCATTTGCGCGCGGCCTCCTCGCCCTTGGCGCGGTCCTGCGGGCTCATGTCCAGCAGTATCTCGTCCAGTTCCGGATCGCCCTTGCCGGCGGTCTTGGCGACGGTGTGCCATTTCAACGCCTCGACTTTGTCCTGCGGCACGCCCTGGCCGGTGGCGAGCAGGCGGGCGAGGCGGTTTTGCGCGATCGGCGAGTTCTGCCGGGCCGCCTTGCGCAATAGCGCCACGGCCGCCGGCTGGTTCCGCGGCGTGCCGGAGCCGTTGTAGAGCGCGATCGCATATTCGACCTCGGCATCGACATTGTCGGCGAGCGAGGCGGCCTGCAACAGCCGCACCGATTTCTCGAGATCCTTGGGTACGCCGGTGCCCTCCTTGTAGAAGGTCGCGAGCGCATATTGCGCTTCGGGGCTGCCGGCGTCGGCCGCCATTCGCAACAATTCGGCACAGCGCTTGAGGTCCTGCGGCAGCGTCTGGCCGTCGAGATAGAGCAGCGCCAGATTATAGGCCGCTTTGGGATTGCCGAGCTTGGCTGAGGACGCCAGCAGCTTGACCGCCTCGTCCTTGTTCACGGGGGCGCCGCGGCCCGCAAGCCGCATCATCGCGAGCGCGAACATCGCCTCGCGGTCGCCCCCGTCGGACGCGCGCTGATACCATTCGATCGCCTTGCCGTAATCTCGCTTGACGCCGAGCCCGTTGGCATAGAGCTCGCCCAGCATCGTCATCGCCCTGGGGTCGCGGGCGTAGTTTGCGCGGTTGGTGGCGAGGTCGAAGGCGGTCTTGTAGAGGCCACGCTGATAGGCGCCATAGACGAGATCGACATTGGGATCGTCGAACGGGTGCGTCGGGCTCGGCGATGGCGTCGGTGAAGGCGCCGGCTTTGGCGCGGCCTGCTTCTTTTCCGCCGCTGCCTTCGGCTTCGGCGCAGGCTTCGGCGCTTCCTTTTTCGCAACCGGCTTGCTGGCCGGCGCCTGCGCCGCGGGCGGCGTCAGCGAAATCTGCGCGGCCGCGCCCGTCGTCAGCACGGCGCAGCCGAGCACCACGGCTATCGGACGCAGCAGGCTCATTCCGGGGTCAGTCCTGCCCTTGCCTTCCCAAATGCGCTCGCATGCGCTTCCCGGATGGTCGCGCTGACCTCCGCGAGCGCCGCGCCGGCGCCGCGCTGGTCGGCGAAGATGAAGTCGCCGACCAGGACGAAGTCTGCGCCGGCGGATGCAAATTCGAAAGCTTCTTCGCGCGAGGTGGCGTAGCCGACGCAGGGCGGCTCGAACAACTCGTCCCACCAGTTGAGCCGCTCGGCGATCGCCTGCGTCGAGGGCCGCTGTCCGTGCGCATCGGGCTCGCCGAACAGCACGTAGTCGGCGCCGAGCTCGCCGGCGGCCATGGACTCGTGGCGCGTCGGCAATCCGCCGACGCCGGCGATGCGGTCCGGCTTCAGCGACGGCAGCGCCTCCTCCAGCGCGACAAGGCCGGTGAGATGCGCGCCGTCGGCGCCGGCGCGTGCGACGAGCTCGACATGGCCGTCGATCAGGAGCGCGGCGCCGGCGCTCTGGATCACCGGCACCAGCGCTTTCACGCGCGAGATCATCGTGCGCTGGTCGGTCTCGCGCAGCCGCACCAGCACCGCTGCGACATCGGCCGCGGCGAGCAAAGTGGGCAGGCTTGCGATGAGTTCAGAGGGGTCCTCCACCACCGGCACCGCGAGATAAAGGCGCGGCGCCGGGCGGGGCGGAACGGGCTTTGCGGGCAATTATGCCACCTTCTTTTCCAGGCCAGTCTCCCACTCGCCCTTGCTCGCGAGCGCGTTCATGCGCGCGCGGTGGGTGAAGGCGCGCTGGCCGGCCGCGACATTCTCGGCCTTGCCGGACCACGCCTTTTGCGGCGCCGCCTGCAGCGCGCGGCCGTAGGAGAAGGTGAGCTTCCAGGGTAGGCCGCCGATCCGGTTCATCGCGTCAAGATGCGCGGTCGCCTCTTCATCGCTCTGGCCGCCGGAGAGGAAGGCGATGCCCGGTACAGCCGCGGGCACGCAGGCCTTCAGAAGGCGAATGGTCTTTTCCGCAACTTCCTGAACCGATGCCTGCTTCGGGCTCTTCTTGCCGGATACCACCATGTTCGGCTTCAGCACCATGCCTTCGAGTTCGACGCGCTGCACGAACAGTTCGTGGAATACGGTGTTGAGCACCTGCCGCGTCACCTGATAGCAGCGGTCGATGTCGTGGCCGCCGTCCATCAGCACTTCCGGCTCGACGATCGGCACGATCTGCGCCGCCTGGCACAGCGCGGCGTAGCGCGCCAGCGCATGCGCGTTGACATGGATCGCGGTCGTGGTGGGAATTCCTTGTCCGATGTCGATGACTGCGCGCCATTTCGCAAAGCGCGCGCCGCGCTCGTAATACTTCTTCAGCCGCTCGGCAAGCTTGTCGAGGCCAACGGTCACGAGCTCGCCGGGGCAGGCGGGCAAGGCTTGCGTGCCCTCGTCCACCTTGATGCCGGGGATGCTGCCGGCCTGCTCGATCAGCTTGACCAGCGGCGTGCCGTCCTTCGCGTTCTGCCAGATCGTCTCGTCATAGAGGATGACGCCGGAGACATATTTGCTCATCGCCTCCGTCGAGCGAAACAGCATCTCGCGGTAGTCGCGACGGTTCTCCTCGGTCGATTCCACCCCGATTGCGTCGAAGCGCTTCTTGATGGTCCCTGAGGATTCGTCGGCGGCCAAAATGCCCTTGCCTGATGTGACCATGGCAAGCGCGATCTTGTTGAGGTCAGCGAGATTCATGGAACGTCCTCCAGATGGTTTCATGCCCTTGCAAACCAAAATAGGCGGTTATCGGGCAATTGCCTAGAAAACGTTCGCCGCGGCGGGCGGTCGCGCAGTCTGGAGCAGGATTAACATTAAAATCGAACAGCGATTACAAATCGAACTACCCTCCGCCTCCCAGGTCCGAGGGGAGGGCGGAGAGCTTGTAGCCCGGGTGGACCGGAACGCGTAACCCGGGACGCCTGTGTCCGCATTGTGAGCGGCCCCGGGTTACGCTTTCGCTTCACCCGGGCTACGGCAGCGGCGGCTTCACGCCACCTTCGGATCGAGCTCGCCCTTGGCGTAGCGTTTGGCCATTTCCGCCGTGGTCAGCACCTTCTTGATCTTGCTGGCCTGGCCGGCGGTATTGAACTCCTGCAGCCGCTGCTTGCACAGCTTGGTCATCGCTTCCATCGCGGGCTTCAAATATTTGCGCGGGTCGAACTCTTCCGGGTGTTCCTTGAACACCTTGCGGATCTGCCCGGTCATCGCCATGCGGTTGTCGGTGTCGATGTTGATCTTGCGCACGCCGTTCTTGATGCCGCGCTGGATCTCGGAGACAGGCACGCCCCAGGTCGGCTTCATCTTGCCGCCAAACTCGTTGATGATGTCCTGCAGGTCCTGCGGCACCGAGGAGGAGCCGTGCATCACCAGATGCGTGTTCGGCAGCTTGCGGTGGATCTCCTCGATCACCTTCATGGCGAGGATGTCGCCGTCCGGCTTGCGGGTGAACTTGTAGGCGCCGTGCGAGGTGCCCATCGCGATCGCGAGCGCGTCGACCTTGGTCTCCTTCACGAACTTTACGGCCTCGTCCGGATTGGTGAGGAGCTGGTCGTGGGAGAGCTTGCCTTCGGCGCCGTGGCCGTCTTCCTTGTCGCCCATGCCGGTCTCGAGCGAGCCGAGCACGCCGAGTTCGCCTTCAACCGAAATGCCGCCGAGATGGGCCATGTTCGTGACCGTCCTGGTCACGCCGACATTGTAGTCCCAGTCGCCGGGCGTCTTGCCGTCGGCTTTCAGCGAGCCGTCCATCATGACAGAGGTGAAGCCGGCCTGGATCGCGGTCATGCAGGTGGCGGGCTCGTTGCCGTGATCGAGATGCACGCAGACCGGGATCTGCGGGTAGATCTCGGTGAGGGCGTCCATCATGTGCTTGAGCATCACGTCATTGGCATAGGCGCGGGCGCCGCGGGAGGCCTGGATGATGACGGGCGCGTCCACGCTCGAGGCGGCCTCCATGATCGCCAGCGCCTGCTCCATATTGTTGATGTTGAAGGCCGGCACCCCGTAATCGTGCTCAGCCGCATGGTCGAGCAGTTGCCGCAAGGTAATGCGAGCCATCCGGATTCTCCCTGTATTGACAGCGCCTGCGCGCCGGCTCCGATAAAATTAGCGGATCTTCAAGACTTCGACGCCCGGCAGCGGCTTGCCTTCCATCCATTCAAGAAACGCGCCGCCGGCGGTCGAGACATAGGTGAAATCGTGCGCCACGCCGGCCTGGTTCAGCGCCGCGACGGTGTCGCCGCCGCCTGCGACCGAAATCAGCTTCTTGGCTTTGGTGCGTTCGGCGGCGTGCTTGGCGGCCACCATGGTGCCGCGATCGAACGGGGTCAGCTCGAAGGCGCCGAGGGGGCCGTTCCACACCAGCGTCGCCGCATCGTCGATCGCGGCATGGATGCGCGCGATCGATTGCGGGCCGACGTCGAGGATCATGCCCTCGGCTGGGATCGCGTCCAGGCCATAGGCATGCGACGGCGAATTGGCCGCGAAGTGGAAGGCGACGACGGCGTCGACGGGAAGGATGATCGCGCAATTGGCGGCCGCGGCCTTGTCCAGGATGCGCAGCGCCGTCGCGGCGAGATCCTTCTCCGCCAGCGACTTGCCGATGCCCACGCCCTGCGCGTGCAGGAAGGTGTTGGCCATGCCGCCGCCGATCACCAGCGCATCGACCTTGGTCACGAGATTTTCGAGGAGGTCGATCTTGGTGGAAACCTTGGCGCCGCCGATGATCGCGATCACCGGCTTGGTCGGCGCTTCCAGCGCCTTGCCGAGCGCGTCGAGCTCGGCCTGCATGGTGCGTCCGGCATAGGCCGGCAGCTTGTGGCCGAGGCCTTCGGTGGAGGCATGGGCGCGGTGCGCCGCCGAGAACGCGTCATTGACCCAGATGTCGCCGAGGTTTGCCAATTCCGCGACGAAGGCCGGATCGTTCTTCTCTTCCTCCTTGTGGAAGCGGGTATTCTCCAGACAAAGGATCTCACCGTCATTCATCGCTGCCACGGCCTTTGCCGCGGGCTCGCCGATGCAGTCGTCGGCGAAAGCGACCGGCTTCTTGATCACCTTCGAAAGCGCCTCGGCGACCGGCTGCAGCGATTCCTTGGGATCGCGTCCCTTGGGGCGGCCGAAATGTGCGAGCAGGATGACCTTGCCGCCCTTGTCGGAAAGCTCGGTGATCGTCGGCGCGACACGCTCGAGCCGTGTAGTATCGGTGACGCGGCCGTTTTCCGTGGGCACGTTGAGGTCGACGCGGAGCAGCACGCGCTTGCCCTTCACATCGACGTCGTCGAGGGTGCGGAATTTGTTCATGGCAGGGCTTTCTCCGTCATGGCCGGGCATAGCCGTCCAAAGGACGGCGTCGCTTTCGCTCGCCTATGTCCCGGCCATCCACAAAGGCGTGGATGCCCGGCTCAAGGCCGGGCATGACGACAAACAAATAGTTACAGCAGCTTTCCGATCGCGACCGCGGTGTCGGCCATGCGGTTGGAGAAGCCCCACTCGTTGTCGTACCACGACATCACGCGCACCAGCGTGCCGTTCAGCACCTTGGTCTGGTCCATGTGGAAAGTCGACGAATGCGGATCGTGGTTGAAGTCGATCGAGACGTTGGGCGCGGTGGTGTAGCCCAGGATGCCCTTGAGCTGCTGCTCCGAGGCACGCTTCATTGCCTCGTTGATTTCCTTGGCGTCGGTCGCGCGCTTGGCGACGATCTTCAGGTCCACCACCGAGACGTTCGGGGTCGGCACGCGGATCGCGACGCCGTCGAGCTTGCCTTTCAGTTCGGGCAGCACCAGTCCGATCGCCTTGGCTGCGCCCGTGGAGGTCGGGATCATCGACATCGCCGCCGCGCGGCCGCGGTAGAGATCCTTGTGCAGCGCGTCCAGCGTCGGCTGATCGCCGGTATAGGCATGGATCGTGGTCATGAAGCCGGTCTCGATGCCGACGGTGTCGTTCAGCACCTTCGCCACCGGAGCGAGGCAGTTGGTGGTGCAGGAGCCGTTGGAGATGACCAGGTGATCCTTGGTCAGCGTGTCATGGTTGACGCCGTAGACGATGGTGGCATCGGCGCCGTCGGCCGGCGCGGAGACCAGCACGCGCTTGGCGCCGGCGGTCAGATGCGCGGACGCCTTGTCCTTGGCCGTGAAGATACCGGTGCATTCCAGCGCGACGTCGACGCCGAGTTCTTTCCAGGGCAGCTTGGACGGATCGCGCTCGGCCGACACCTTGATCTTGCCGCTGCCGACGCTGATCGAGTCGCCATCGACGGTAACGGTGCCGGGGAAACGGCCGTGCACGGAGTCGAAACGGAGCAGATGGGCGTTGGTCTCGACCGGGCCGAGATCGTTGATGCCCACCACTTCGATATCCTTGCGGCCGGACTCGGCGATGGCTCGAAGCACATTGCGGCCGATGCGGCCGAACCCGTTGATCGCGACCCGGATTGCCATGCTGTTTCTCTCCTCTAATAGCTGATGCCATCCCCGCTGGCGCGCGCCCAGCGGAGGTGTTACGGCGGATCGCCCGGTTCGGCCGGACGAGAGCGGACTATATGAGGGATTACCTAGTCCTTTTTGCGGATAAGCTCAACCGCTAGCCAACGCGCTTCAGGGCAGCGTTAACGGCGGCCTCGGCGGTAATTCCGAAGTGCTTGAAAAGGTCCTTCGCCGGCGCGCTGGCGCCGAAACCGTGCATGCCGATGAATTCGCCGTCTTGGCCGATCACGGCATCCCAGCCCCAGCGCACGGCCGCCTCGATCGCGATCTTGACCGGCGCGTTGCCGATGATGGCCTTTTTCCGATCTTCCGGCTGCGCCAGCAACAATTCGAGCGAGGGTACCGACACCACCCGCGACGGGACGCCGCGTTCCGCGAGCTGTTTCTGCGCGTCGACGGCGATCTCGACCTCGGAACCGGACGCGAAGAATGACACTTTTGCGTCACCTTGGGCCGCGACCAGCTCATAGGCACCATGGCTGCACGGATTATCGGCGGGCGTGGTGGTTCGAAGCTGCGGCAGGTTCTGTCGCGTCAGCGCCAGCACTGTCGGGCCGTCGATCCGGTTCAGCGCGAGCTCCCAGCATTCTGCAACCTCGACGGCATCGCAGGGGCGGAACACGCGCATGTTGGGAATGGCGCGCAGCGCCGAGAGATGCTCCACCGGCTGGTGTGTCGGGCCGTCTTCGCCGAGCCCGATCGAGTCGTGCGTCATGACGTAGACGACGCCGGTGCCCATCAACGCCGCAAGTCGCATCGCCGGCCGTGCATAGTCGGTGAACACCAGGAAGGTGGCGCCGTTCGGCGCAAAGCCACCGTGCAGGAAGATGCCGTTCATCGCCGCCGCCATGCCGTGCTCGCGGATGCCGTAGTGGATGAAGCGTCCCTTCGGCGTCTTGGCGGAGAAGTTGGTCGCCGATTTCGCCTTGTTGTTGTTGGAGCCGGTGAGGTCGGCCGAGCCGGCCAGAAACTCCATCGGCATCGCGGCGGCGATCACCTCGATCGCGGCCTCCGATGATTTGCGGGTCGCAACGTTGAGTGGGTTTTCGAGCAGCGCCTTCTTGTGCCCCTTCAGCGCCTTTGCCAGTGAAGCCGGCCGCTCGTGCCGCAGCCGGCGCTCGAATTCGGCGCGCTTGCGGCTGCCGAGCTCGGCGAAGCGCGCTTCCCATTCCTGGCGCTCCGCGGCGCCGCGTGCGCCGGCGTCACGCCAGGCCTTCAGCACGTCATCTGGCACCGAGAACGGTTCGAGCGAGATGCCGAGCTTTTCCTTGGCACCTTTCAGCTCGTCGGCGCCGAGCGCCTCGCCATGGACCTTATTGGTGCCCGCCTTGGTCGGCGCGCCGTAGCCGATCGTGGTCTTGCAGGCGATCAGCGTTGGCTTGCTCGATTTCTGCGCGCGCGTGATTGCATCCGCGATCGCTTTCTGGTCCTGGCCGTTGATGAGCTCAGCGGCCCAGCCCGCCGACTTGAATCGCTTCACCTGGTCGACGGAGTCGGCAAGCGACGTCGGGCCATCGATCGAGATGCCGTTGTCGTCATAGAGCACGATCATTTTGTTGAGCCGCCAGTGGCCGGCGAGCGCGATCGCTTCCTGCGACACGCCTTCCATCAGGTCGCCGTCGGAGGCGAGCACGTAGGTGTGGTGGTTGACGATCTTCTTGCCGAACTCGGCGGCCAGCATCTTCTCCGCCACCGCCATGCCGACCGCGGTCGAGATGCCCTGGCCGAGCGGGCCGGTGGTGGTCTCGATGCCCTTGGTGTGGAAGTTCTCAGGATGTCCTGGCGTCAGCGAGCCCAATTGACGGAAGTGCTTGAGCTGGTCGAGCGTCATGTCCTTGTTGCTGCCGGTGAGGTACAACAGCGAATAGAGCAGCATCGAGCCGTGGCCGGCCGAAAGCACGAAGCGGTCACGATCCGGCCAGGCGGGGTCGGCCGCATCGAATTTCAGGAACTGTGTAAACAGGACGGTCGCGACGTCGGCCGCACCCATCGGCAGCCCGGGATGGCCGGATTTCGCCTTCTCGACCGCATCCATTGCGAGCCCACGAATGGCGTTGGCCATACGGGTGTGATCGACCTGCGTCATGATGAAAATCCGTCTGAAATGAGAGGCTTGGCTTGCATGCGCGCCGCCCGGAGGGCCGCCATATGCGGGTGGTAGGCACGGAGAAGGGCTGGATAGCACCTCAATTCCGGAAGTCCAAGGGAAGTCCAAGGCAAGGAAACGCGCTTTCGGCCGCAAAGTTGCCTCCGGTGTGTCCGGCCGACCGGGGCCTGAACCCGCGCGAGCCGCCGGTTTCCCGAGCGGAAGGGGAGAAAGGACCCTTGGGTAAACCGACAGGTGCGGGGCCCGGGGAGGCTCCATCTATCGGTGCATAGTTTACCGGCGGCGTTGCGCCGGCCTCGCTCACCACGTAAATTTCATCGCCTAAGCGCTTGCCGAACCGCAAGGATTCGCGGACGGCCACGCCATCGAGGATGTACCTTGTCTCGTATGAGCGATCGTTCCACCAACGCGGCTGCCAGTGTTGAGCCCGCTATCGCCGACGTCGACGCCGCCACACGACGGCTGATGGCGGCGCTCGATGCTCTGGAAAGCGCCGTTGAGCGGCGGCGCGAGGCTGACCGCGACGAGAACGAACTGGCGAGCCGGATCCAGGCGCTCGGTGCTGATCGCTCGCGGCTTGCGGACGAGCTCGATAACTCATTGGTGAAGACGCGCAAGCTCGAGCGCACCAATCGCGAGATCGCCGAGAAGCTGGATACGGCGATCGGCACCATCCGCGCCGTGCTTGATGGCGAGGAGAACACGCGATGAGTCACATCAACGTCACCATCAACGGCCGGCAATACCGGATGGCGTGCGAAGAGGGGCAGGAGGTTCGTCTCTTGAAGCTCGCGGAGAACCTGGAAACGCGCATCGAATCGCTGCGCGGCAAGTTCGGCGAGATTGGCGACGCCCGTTTGACGGTGATGGCGGCGCTCACCGCCTGCGACGAACTGGTCGACGCTGGCGCACGCATCCGCAGCCTGGAAGAGGAAGTCGAATCCTTACGCAACTCCGGAGCCGCCGCGGTCGATCGCGCCCGCGCCACGCAAGTCGCGATCTCGAACGCACTCAACGCCGCCGCCGAGCGGATCGAAAAAACCACGCAGGTGCTCAACCGCACCATCGGCGGCGGTATCGCGATCGGTTAGCTCGCTGTCTCACCCTCTGAAAGGGGAGGGTCGACGCGAATGAAATGAGCGGCGGGGAGGGGTCACAGTCTCTCCGTTAAGACGGTGCCGAGTGGAGAGAGTTGACCCCTCCCCGTTTCGCATTTCGCTTCGCTACATGCGAACCGACCCTCCCCTTTCAGGTGAGGGTAAAGTCCACCCGAAATCCATTCCCGCTGGCGGAACGCCGCAGTCGTCGCTACATTACCCCTGCGAAGCTGCGTTGCGCGTCAGGAGCTATATATCCCCGGGGCCTTATCGATCCTTTAGGGAACTGTCCCTGGCCGGGTCCGTGGACCCGGACATATGGTGCCCACCTACTTTCGTAGGGAACTCCGGGATCGAACGCTTCAACGGCCTCTGCGGCTTCGCGCTCTGTTTTTTACTGTTGATGCCGGCCGTCGTGTCGCGGCGGTTAGGTTGTGTATTGATGTCATCACTCCGCGAAGGCGGGGTATCCAGTACGCTGCGGCCTCGCCGTCAAAGTACCAACGTCTCTGGAATACTGGATCATCCGCCTGCGCGGATGATGACAGCGCAACAGGGGTAATCGCATGCGCGCCATCTCTCCGAAGGCTGAGCTCCGCAGCGCTGCGCTCACCCGACGTGATGCGCTGAGCGAAGAGGAGCGGACTGCGGCCGCTGCGAAGATCGCCAAGCGCGGCCTGCCGTTTGAGATCGCCCCGGGCACGGTCGTCTCCGGCTATTCACCGATCCGCAGCGAGATCGATCCGATGCCGCTGATGCTTGCGCTTGCCGCGCAGGGCGCGCAGCTTGCGCTGCCGGCGGTCACCGCGCGCGGCCACTCCCTGCTATTCCGCACCTGGGCCAAAGGCGACCGGCTGACGCTTGGCGCGCTCGGCATCCCCGAGCCGTCGCCGGCCGCGGCCGAGCTGGTCCCCGACATCATGCTGGTGCCGCTCGCCGCCTTCGACCGGGTCGGCCACCGGATCGGCTATGGTGCCGGCTATTTCGACTTCACCTTCACCCATCTGCGCAAGGCCAAGCACGTGATCGGCATCGGGCTTGCCTTCGCAGTGCAGGAAATCAAGGCGGTTCCGGCTTTGTCGCACGACGTCGCGCTTGATTATGTGCTAACGGAGCGCAAGACGTTCGATTTCCGGGAGTAGCCTGATTTGCGTATTCTCTTCGTCGGTGATGTGGTCGGCAAGACCGGCCGCACCGCCATCTCAGAACATCTTCCCCGCATGATCCGTGACTGGTCGCTCGATCTCGTCATCGTCAATGGCGAGAATGCCGCCGGCGGCTTCGGCATCACCGAGGCGATCTACCAGGACTTGCTGGATGCCGGGGCGGACGCCATCACG
Source organism: Bradyrhizobium sp. Arg237L (assembly GCF_029990105.1). Taxonomy (NCBI): domain Bacteria; kingdom Pseudomonadati; phylum Pseudomonadota; class Alphaproteobacteria; order Hyphomicrobiales; family Nitrobacteraceae; genus Bradyrhizobium; species Bradyrhizobium sp. Arg237L. The sequence goes on from NZ_JAQMIL010000009.1 coordinate 65,148, forward strand.
CTCGGCAACCATGCGTGGAATCAGAAGGAAGCGCTGGTGTTCATCGAGCGCGCCCCGCGCCTGATTCGCCCGTTGAATTTTCCGCGCCACGCGCCGGGCCGCGGCGCCACGCTGGTCGACACAAAGAACGGCAAGCGTGCGCTCGTCATCAACGCGATCGGCCGCATCTTCATGGAGCCCTCCAACGATCCCTTCGCCGCGGTCGAGCGCGAACTCGAGGCCTGTCCGCTGCGGCAGGCGGCGGATGCGATCGTGGTGGATTTCCACGGCGAGGCCACCTCCGAGAAGCAGGGCATGGGCTTCTTCTGCGATGGCCGCGTCAGCCTCGTGGTCGGTACCCACACCCATGTGCCCACCGCCGATCACCAGGTGCTTCCCGGCGGCACCGCCTATATGACCGACGCCGGCATGACCGGCGATTACGATTCCATCATCGGCATGCAGAAGGAAGAGCCGCTGCAGCGTTTCCAGACCGGCATCCCCTCCGGCCGCTTCGAGCCGGCCGCCGGCGAAGCGACGCTGAGCGGGGTTGCGGTCGAGACCGACGACGCCACCGGCCTCGCGCTCCGCGTTGCGCCGGTGCGCGCCGGTGGTCGGCTCGAGCCGGCCGTGCCGGGGTTTTGGGTGAGCTAGTTCAGGAACGCGCGTCGACTGCGAACGGGTCGCGCTGACGTGCGCGATACCGCCTCTTCGACCTGATTTCGTTTGTACGATCTCACCCGAAATGTTGCATCCGAATTGATGGCTCGGCTTTTCACGCATACGGCGTGACATTGCCTCACGGTCGGGAGGGGTCCGTCGCATTGCGCGGAGCGATCCCGGCCAGGGAGGCGACTATGAAGTTCGATTGGATGTCGGACAGCATCCGGCTGCATGATCAGCCGCTCCATTATCCCTGGGATGATGGAGATGGCAGCAGCTATGGTACCAAGTTCTCGCCGGCTCGTTTGCATCATCTCGCGACCGATGGCCATGACGACGCCGGCGGCTCCTCGTTCGGCTCGCCCTCTCATGCGTCCGTCACGTCTCTCGATTCGACTGGAGATGGAGGCGGCAGCCTTCATGGCAACGCGGATGTCCACCAGCCCAACAAGGCGCAGGCCGATCAGCTCGGCGGCAATGGCGGCGGCGACAACGCGGCGGGCGGCGGCATTCCCGCACACCAATCCAATTCCGGCAAAAGCGACATCGGGACAATCGATACGGGGGCGAACGAGGCCGGCAACGGCGGAGACGGATTTTTTTATGGCGGCATCATTCATGCCTCCCTGGTGATCTATCAGCCGATCAACATCGCGGTATCCGTGGGATATGGTTCAATCGCCATCGCTGAGCAGACCAACGATGTGAATATCAACCAGTCCGCCCTGCAGATGGCCGGCATCGGTGGACATGGCGGCGACGACAACATTGCCGCCGGCGGAAACGTCGACCTCTCTTCCTCCGGCTCCGGCGGGATCACGACAGGCGACAATCACGCCGGTAACGGCGGCGACGGTCATTTCCTTGGAACGCTGCTGGACGCGCCCGTTGTCATCTACCATCCCGTCAACTTCGCGTTTGCGGCTCCCGGTGGCAGCGCGCACGCCAGCCAGTCGAACACGGTCGAGATCGATCAGTCCGCCGTGCAGATCGCGGGGGTCGGCGGGCAGGGCGGAAACGGCAATGCCGCAAGCGGCGGCGACGTATCCGTTCACGGTCAATCCAGCGGCGGTGGAAGCGGCGCGAACCAGATCGACACCGGCGGCAATCAGGCCGGCAACGGCGGCGACGGGCAATTTCATGGTGACCTCGTCCACAAGTCCGTCGCCGTCTATGATCCCGTCAACATCTCGGTCGCGGGATATAATTCCACCAGCCAGGTGTACCAGCTCAACGACGTGCATCTGGATCAGTCCTCGTTCCAGATGGCCGGTGTCGGGGGCGACGGCGGCAGTGGCAATGTCGCGGCGGGCGGCAGCGCCGGGATCATCTCTGCACTCCTCGGCGGTGGTTCCGATGCGATCGCAACCGGACACAACAGCGCGGGCAATGGAGGCAGCGGCCACTTCTCCGGCAGTCTCATCGACGTCAGCGTCGCGATCTATGCTCCGATCAACATCGCCATCGCCGGGCCGCATTCGACAGCCGAGGCGGACCAGATCAACAATGTCCATATCGATCAGAGCACGGTTCAGATCGCTGGAATCGGCGGGAACGGCGGTCACGACAATCTTGCGCTGGGCGGCGATGTCGCGATGCATCTGTTGTCCGATCTCCATTTAATCGGATAGGGCGCCGAATTTCGACAGGGCATGTAATCCTTTCGGGCGTAGTCTGCTGAACCGAATGACATCCCATTTGGCATCTATCGCGCGCACGTCGACGGGAGACAAACTCGCATCGCGCATCCGCTTCCAGGACAGGGAGGAATGTCGCGCGAGGTAAACTCACCACGGAGGCTCAAATGTCGAAAGGCAAGGGATTTTTCAAGGTGTCCGATTCGATCGATTTCAAGTCGATCGACACGGGCGGTCAGAGCGTCGGAAACGGCGGCGACGGCTATTTCAAGGGAAGCATCAGCAATTCACCATCGATCAAGTTCGATCCATCGAACAAGGCTGAAGGCTCTGACGTGCACGTCAAGACCGGCGATTACGTCAGTCAAAAGGCATCCTGGGATGCCGACGCCGGCGACGCGAAGGCGTCGAAGTACTCGAAGGCTTATGGCGGAGACGCTAAGTCGAACGGCGATCAGAGCTCGTCCAGCGGGTACGACACCTCCAAGGTGTATGCCAACACGACGGCGCATCAGTCGAACTACCTGAAGGCGGACATGCATCAGGAAGTCGCCGCGGGCATCGGCGGCGATGGCGGGAGTGACAACCTCGGCATGGGCGGCGACGTTGACGTCCATATTGGTTAGTACGTTCTGATCAGCGGCCTCATTGAGGCGGCTGAGGCCGGCGGTCCGTGCCGCCGGCCTCAGATCTCCCGCAAAACGATCCGCGCAAAAGGTCAAGCCTTGAAGCTCTGGCGGTGACGATCATGCTGGTGCCGCTGCTTCGGTTAAGTCTGCTGCAGACGCCCTGGACGCCGTTGCAGGCGGCGCTGCGGACCTGCGCAGGCTCGCTCGGGATCGTGTTCGCCTATAGCTGCAGTTACAATCTGCTGCTGTTCGCTCCCTCGATCTATCTGCTCCAGATCTACGACCGCGTGCTCCCGAGCCGGAGCAATGAAACGCTCCTGTTGCTCACTTTGATCGTTGCGCTCACGGTCGTGGTGGGCGGGGTGCTTGACGCGCTACGTCGCTCCGTATTGGGGCGCTTGGGTGCCTGGCTGGAAGAGCGGCTTCGTCCCACCGTGCTCTCCGCCTGCCTCGACCATGCTTTCCGCAACGATTCAGCGCGCGCTTCGGATGCCTATCGCGATCTCACGGCCGTGCGTCAGTTCGTTGAATCCGGCGCGTCCCTGACGCTGCTCGATGCGCTCTGGATCCCGCCGTTCCTCGCCGTGCTGTTTTTCGTGCATCCCCTGCTTGGAGGCATTGGCGCCTGCAGCGTGTTGTTTCTGTTCGGCCTCACGGTTGTCGGCGATCTCCTCACCGAAAACGCGCTGGCGAAATCCGCGATTGCCCTGTCCAGAAGCTACGGCCGCCTTGCGACGGTGGTCGGCAGCGTTCACCTGATCCGCAGCATGGGAATGCTCGACGACGTGGCACGCCGCGTCTACCTGGATGCGCGCCATGCGCAAAGCGAGTACGACCTGGCACAGCGGCGGAACGAGATCATCATGCTGATCGCCAAGCCGACGCGTTCGCTGGCGCAGGTCCTCATCATGGGCGCCGCCGCGTGGCTCGTCCTCGACCACGGCAAGAGCGCGGCGATCATCTTTGTCGCGATGCTGATGTTCAGCCGCGCGCTGGCGCCGGTCGAAGGCGCCGTTGCAAGCTGGAAGGCGCTGAAGAGAGCGCTGGATGCCTATCAGCGGCTGACCAATGTCCTTGCCGCCGTTCCACCTACGACAGAAAACACGGACTGTCCGCCGGAACAGCCGAGGGGCGATCTTATCATCGACAATATCGGCGCGAAGGTTTCGGAAGGCGCGTGGTTTCCCATCAAGACCGTCTCGTTCCGTCTCGCGCGCGGAGAGTGCCTCGGCATCATCGGTCCGTCCGGCTCCGGCAAGTCCACGCTCGCAGGCATCATTGCCGGAATCCTGTTGCCGGGGCAGGGGCGCGTCCTCCTCGGTGAGACCGACATCTCGGTCCTGCGCGGAGGGCGGCAGGGCCGTTACCTCGGCTATCTGCCTCAGGATATCGATCTCGTCGGAGAAACGATCAAGGATATCATCGCGCGGCTGGACGACGCCGATCTGCCAAAGGTCATGCATGCCGCCAAGCTCGCCGGGATCCATGAGAGCATCCTGCGGCTGCCGCTGGGATACGACACGGTTGTCACCAATGGTGGGAGCGTATTCTCGCGCGGATTTCGCCAGCGCCTGGGGCTCGCGCGGGCATTTTTCGGAGAGCCACGGCTGGTCGTGCTGGATGAGCCGAATGCCAGCCTGGACTACACCGGCGAGCGCGTGCTGTTGGATGCCATCGAACAACTGAAGATCGCCAGCGTCACGGTGGTCATCGTCACGCACCGGATGGGCATCCTCGCGGCGACGGACAAGATCGCTATCATGCAGGACGGCGCCGTCACGGCGTTCGGTGAGAGCGACGACATCTTCGAGCGGCATTTGAGCCGGCCGCAAGTGGCTTCTCAAGTAGCTTCGCAGGAGACGGCTGTCCCGTGATCGCAAATCTACGAGCCCTCGTGCGGTTACCACCCGCCATCCTGCCGAAGCGCGAGACCGGGGTGGTGATCACAGCGATTGACGAATTCGAGCGGCGGCAGTTTCCGTGGTGCGCGGAGCCGACGCAGGCCTCGCCGCGCTACAGGCTCGGCCGCGTCACCCTGGCAGGCAATCTATTGGTCGTCGGCTTTGTGCTGGGTCTGGGAATCTGGTCGGCCTTTGCTCCGCTTGAAAGCGCGGCGATCGCGTCCGGCGTGGTCGAATCGGAATCGAGCCGGAAGACGATCCAGCACCTCGAGGGCGGCATCATCAGGAAAATTTTGGTTGCCGACGGCGATGCCGTGAGTGCGGGACAGACGCTGATCGCGCTCGAGGACACCAGGGCTCGCGCCGAGGTGCAAAGCCTGCAGGGGCAGTTGTGGGATGCGGCCGCGCGTGAGGCAAGGCTTCTGGCCGAGCAGCAGGGGCAGGAGCTGATCTCGTTTCCGGTCTGGCTCGACAGGATCCGAAGCACGAGCGGTTCGGTCGATTCCGTCCTGACCGCACAGCAAAACATCTTTGAAACACGCCGGCAGGTGTTCCAGTCCCAGGCGACCATCCTCAGGGAAAAACGGCTTCAGGTCGCAAAGGAGATCGAGGGGCTCAAGGCGCAGGAGGACGCGGTGGCGCAGCGCGCCGCGATCGTGCGCGAAGAGCTCGACATGGTGACTATCCTGGTCAACAAGGGACTCGAGCGCCGTCCGCGCCTGTTGAACCTTGAGCGGGAGCTGGCCGATATCGAGGGACGGCGGGGCGAGATCATTGCGCATATTTCGCGCGCCAAACAGGTGATCAGCGAATCGCAGGCGACGCTCCTGAAGCTGGAAAGCGACCGGCAGAACGAGATCGCACAGTCATTGCGCGAGGCGCAGAACCAGGGATTTCAACTGCGCGAAAAATTGCTGGCGGCGCAGGACCAATTGGCCCGAACGGAGGTCAAGGCACCCGAGGACGGGGTGATAACCGACCTGCGGGTTCATACGCCGGGCGGTGTTGTCGGGGCCGGCGCTCCGCTGATGGATCTGGTGCCCCGGCAGGACAGGCTGGTCGTGATCGCACGCCTCAAGCCGGAGGATATCGACGTGGTTCATCCGGGGCTGAACGCCGACGTGCATCTCTTGCCCTACAATCAGCGTCGCGTCCCGCGTCTCAAGGGAACGGTGATGCATGTATCGGCCGACCGCCTGCTCGACAAGCGCACCGACCAGCCCTACTACGCGACGAAAATCCGCGTCCAGGATTCCAAGATCGTCGAGAATGGCTTGAAGATCATTCCGGGAATGCCGGCCCAGGTGTTCATAACAACCGGGCGCGGCACCGTGGCGATCTACGCTTTGAGGCCCCTGCTCGACAGCTTCCACACCGCCTTCAGCGAAGATTGAGCTGCGGGACAGCCAAATCAGGATGACGAGAATGCACCGGGCTCCGGTCCACGGTGACCGGTCGATCTTGCGCGCCAGCGCAGCACTGCCTCGGTGCGATTGCGAGCGGCACATTTCCGCATGATGTGGTGAATGTGCATCTTCACCGTGTTTTCCGAAAGCTTCAGTTTGGCGGCGATCAGCTTGTTGGGCAGGCCGAGTTCCAATTCCGCCAGCACGTGTTGCTCGCGAGGGGTGAATTCGATCTGCTCCTTGTTCGCCAGATATATCGGCGCCAACGGGCCAGGGTAGATCGGCTCGCAGCTAGAGGACCCGTCCTGCCCTTCAATTGAAAGCGGCCTGTAGACCCCGCCGGCGAGAACAAGACGCAAGCCGGCGACAGCGAGCTCGACCGGGATCGAGGTTGGAAAGAAGCCTCTGATGCCCCGATGCAGGGCCGCGAGCGCGGTGGCTTCGTCGTCCCGGTTACAGAAGATGCCGATCGAGGCGTTGGGGCAGCAATCGGCGAGAAGCGCGAGATCGCCGGCGACGGAGGGATCAGCCACCGACTTGTCCCCGATGCTGAGCGTCGCCAGCCGAACGTCTCGTCCCGTCGCGCAGCCGAGAGTGTCGGTCGTGGCCATTTCGACGATTTCGAATCCGATCAGCTCCTGCCTGAGAATGTGCAGAATGCAGGTCCGCGCCAGCGTGAGCGGATCGATGATGAGCAGGACCGGCAACGGCAGCGATCCGTTGAGCCGCTCTGCAGCAGAGACAAGGTCGTCCATAATATCCCCAATTGAAGGAATTGCTGCCCTACCCCAATCATTTCCATGCCAATGACTAGAGCATGATCCGGAAAAGTGGAAACCGGTTTTCCCCCGCGACAAACGCGAAGCGTTTGCGCAGGAAGATCATGCTCAAACAAGAGATGAGATCATGATCCGATTCCGTCTAATCGGGTCATGATCTAGCGTCGCGCAACCGGCCCATGGCATAAGCCTTTCGCCGATCGAGCGCGCATGTAGGTCACCGGTATCCGCTTTCCCGGTGTCACGCCTCAGTTACAAATATTCCGATATGCGATCGCCGCGGCTGAGTCCGCTTTGCCGTCGACGACGTAGACGTCATCCTCCTTCACGAGATACAGAAATGGCTTCTCCCCGGTGTCCTCGCCCGACGCCTTTTTTCCCCTGACATGACCGCAGATCGTGTCCACCCGCCGCCCCAGCGTATTCTTCCTGATTGCCCGCTTCGCGTCGGTGAACTCGGCCGACTCCGGATTTTCCATTTTTGCGGCGACCGACATCTTCGCCTTGCCCAGGACGGCCTCGGACGTCTCAGCAGCGGGGGCGCGGTCCGCCATCGCCTTCGGCGGCGGGTTCTTGCCACGCGCGACCCGTGTGTCCCGGCGGGGTGGTGATCGCTTGTCGGGCTTCGTCGCCGTTGCAGCCTTCGTTGTCTTCGCCACAGCATTGGGCGTGGGCGCGCTCGCCTTCGGCTCCGTTGCAGGAGGCGCGCTCCCATCGAAACAGATTTTCGACCCGCACATCTGCAAGTTCGCCTGGGTGGACACAGGCATGCCATAGCCGATCAGCATTCCTGCCACCAAGCCAATGAGAAGCAGTCCCATGCAATCCCCCTCCTCGGGGTAGGGCAGACTTCCACTCGCACTTCTTGCGACTTGATTTTGCGCTGATCCTCTATGTGTCCCGCAAAAGCGTTAAGCGCGCATTAAGCGTCGAACCATTGTTCAGCCGCGCTCCTGCATGGTTAACGCGGCGAGGACATATGTCCGGAGCGAGCAGGCACAAAGCGCATGATCTGCTGCACAAGATCCGTGGGACGTTTGATCAGGATCTGCGCTCTGGGCGCTGGGCCCGTGATGCTGTAAAGCCGATCGTCATGCCAGACCTTGCTCAACTCGCCCTCTACTTCGCCGCGGCATTAGTGCTCGCCGTCACGCCCGGTCCGGGCATCTTCTACGTCGCTGCACGCACGCTCGCCGGCGGCCGTGCGGAAGGCGTGGCCTCCAGCGTTGGCACCGGGTTGGGTGGCATGGTCCACGTCGTCGCGGGCAGCTTGGGCGTTTCTGCCATCGTGCTGGCGAGCGCGGAACTGTTCACCGCGCTGAAGCTGATCGGTGCCGCCTATCTGATCTGGATAGGCCTTCGCACTTTCCTGTCCGCCCGCCGGGACACGTCGGCGGGTTTGAACGGTGGAACCGTCGCACCGCCGATCGGACCGCGGCGGGCGTTTCGTGAAGGCGTGCTGGTCGAGGCGCTGAACCCGAAGACAGCAGCCTTCTTCCTTGCCTTCGTTCCGCAGTTCGTGGACCCGGCCGAAGGCCACGTCGCTGTGCAGTTCGTCGTGCTTGGCTTCGTGTCGGTTGCGCTCAACACCCTCGCCGATATCGTGGTCGCCTTTGCGGCGAGCCGCATCCGCGAAGGCGCAGCAACACGTCCCGCGTTGATCCGCCGCCTGCGAGAGGCGTCGGGAGCTGCGATGATCGCTCTCGGCATCGGCCTCGTTCTGGCGAAGCGCCCAGCCGACTGATTGCCGGGCTGCGCTGCTTTCACGACCTGCCACCGCTCGATGGTCTTGTAGCGCTTCCTGGTCTAGCATGAAGCCCGGGGCGGGATCTCATCCCGTGGACGGTGATCGTGCGGTCCGACCGTGAAGCTCCAGCGCATACAAGGGGCGGAGCCATCTCCCTCGGCGGCGTCGGGTCCCCGTGGCGGCCATGGGCCGTGCTGGCGTGGGCCGCGCTGCTCTCCGCGCTGTTCTTGGCAATTCTCGTGTCGTTCAGACCGGCGGTCCCGGTCATCTGGGGCGACACGCCGCCCTTCGTGGAATCCGCGCTGCGCACGCTCGAGGCAGGACAGCCGACCGTGGCGGGTGGGCGCGATCCGGGCTACCCGACATTCCTGGCCATGACGTTCGCGTTCGGAGGCGACCTCGGAACAGTGGTGCGTCTGCAGCAGGCGGCCTGGGCCGCTCTGATGCTGGCGCTTGCGATAACCGCGCAGACGGCGACGCGCAGCGCCGTCGGGCTGGTGCCGATCATCCTGGTCGCGATCTATCCGGGCCTGCTGCTGTTCACGAACGTTCTCACCGCGGACCTTCTCTTCGCGGTCTTCCTCAATCTGGCAACGGCCGGATTGCTCGTTGCCGCCTGCGTCGATGGAGCGGCGCGATGCTGCGCGGTCGTTGCTTCCATCCTGTGCGCGGCGGTCGCGGCGTGCCTGAGATCGCAGGGACTCCTCGTTCCGATCGCTGCCATCCTGGTAGGCGTGCCTCTCGCGCGGCCGGCCACGCCCGCGCGCCTTGCGGTGATGGCCGTCTCCGTCGCCGCAGCGCTGGCGCTCCTCCTCGCCGGCTCCCGGTTCGGAGCTTCCAACTCCGACCAGGCCTCGGCCGTGTTCGTCCCCAAGACACTGTTCTGCAATCACCTGAACATCGTGCTTGCAAGCGACGCCGCGCGACGCGAGATCGTATCGGCGGCGGGCGACCGCGCCGATGCCACGATGGAGCGGCTTGCCGCCGACTTCGCCGCGGAGCCGGGCCGCTGGCCCGTGCTCGGGTTCTTCGGCGACGCGTGCCTCTTCGACACCGAACCGGATCGGGATCTCGCCGATAACACCGGAAATGCGGTCAGTGCGGCGGCAGCCTATTGGCGCATCTTCCTGGCCGCCCTGCGCGACCGGCCGCTGGCCTACGCAGGCAAGTTCGTCCGTCAGATGGCCTATGGCCTCGCGTCGGCATGGCCGCCTTATGCACTCGAGCCTGTCATACCGGTGTCCAGCGACGACGTGCCGCACGTGTCCGAGATCATGGCGCGGCACGGCCGGGCGCCCGAGCAAATCGATCTGCAAGGCGGATCAGTTCGGATCAGCCTGTTGTCCGATTTCCCGGGCATCGCCACCTATCTGTTCAAGGCATTGTCCGCTGCCTTCGTTATCGCCGTCATATTCTGGACGGTAGCCGCCGTGCGGCGTCGGTGCCCAGCTTTCGTGACGCGCGCAGGCATCGTGGTCGTGATGGGGGCGGCTTCGATCGCGACCGCCGCCGCCGCTCACACTCTCGACGTCTCGCGATATCTGATTCCCGCAGTGCCGATGGTGGGCCTCATGCTGTCCCTTTTCGCCGTCGAACTGACCGAGACGATAGGAGCTGATCACGCGGCCTCTGTTCGCGGATTCCCGTAGCCCGGGTGGAGCGAAGCGCAACCCGGGGCATCTCTATCAACATCTACCGGCGGTCCCGGGTTACGCTGGCGCTTCACCCGGGCTACGGCACAAGGCTTATTGCGCCGTCTGCTGGCGCAGCTCCGCGACATCCTTCGCGGTGAGCTTCGAGCCCTTGGCGCCGAAACGGGCAGTGACATAGTTGGCAACCGCCGCGATCTCGTCATCCGAATAGGCGTTGCCGAACGCCGGCATCGAGAGCGCGCCGTCGGGCGTGGTGCGCTTGGTGCCTGACAGCACGATCTGCGCGACGTTGGTGGCCGCCGGATCGTTGACCGCCCACGAACCGGTCAGCGTCGCCGTCGGCGACACCAGGCTCTCGCCGGTCCAGCCGTGGCAGCTTACGCAGGCGCCCTCGAACACGATTTTGCCGCGGGCATCCGCGGTCACGCCTTCCTTGTGCGAGGCGGGCGCGGCAGGCGCCGTGGTCGCGGGCAGGTCGGGCGAGGGCTGCGGCGGCACGCTGCGCAGGTAGACGGCGATGGCGCGGACGTCTTCCGGCGCGAGCTGGCTCAGGCTGTTGTCGACTGCTTCGCCCATCGGCCCGGAAGCGGCGCCGTGGCCGAGCGCATGGCCGGTCGAGAGGTAGGAGACGAGCGCCTCATCGCTCCAATTGCCGAGGCCGGTGGCCTTGTCGGAGGAGATGTTGAAGGCGCGCCAGCCCGCCGTCACGGCGCCGGCAAATTTCTTGCGGTTGTCGAGCGCGAAGCCGAGATTGCGCGGCGTGTGGCACTCGCCGCAATGGGCGAGCGCCTCGGCGAGGTAGGCGCCCCGATTCCATTCCGGGCTCTTTGAGGTGTCGGGCGCAAAGCGCGTGTCCGGGTTGAACACCGCCGACCAGAACAGCATCACCCAGCGCTGGTTGAACGGGAACGCCAGCGTATTCTCCGGCGCCGGCGCACGCACCGGCGGCAGGCTGAACAGATAGGCCTTCACCGCTAGCACGTCCGCATCCGTCATGTAGGTGTAGGACGCATAGGGCATCGCTGGATAGAGCATCGCGCCGTCATGGCGCTTGCCGCGCTGGACCGCGTTCAGGAAATCCTGGTCGCTGTAATTGCCGATGCCGGTTTCCTTATCGGGGGTGATGTTGGTCGAATAGAGCGTGCCGAACGGCAGCTTGAAGGCCAGCCCGCCGGCATATTCCTTCTCGCCCGGCTTGGTGTGGCAGACCATGCAGTCCGCCGCCTTGGCCAGATATTCGCCGCGCTCAACCTGGCTCGCTTTCTCCAGCGCCACTGGCGCGCCGGTCGGCTTGCCGGCGCGGTAGTCGGCGACGGCCACCTTGTTGCCACCGGAGAAATCAAGCGGGCCAGGACCACGGACGATCCAGACGCCGACCGCCACCGCCGCGATGACGATCACGGCAAGGCTCAACAGGATACGCATTGCCGGCCTCATGCCTTCTTCCCCACGGCGATCAGCGAACGGTCGATCGGCATCCGCCGCAGCGCTACGCCAGTTGCGGCAAGAATCGCGTTGCGCAACGCGGGCGGTCCGGCATTGACACCGGTCTCGCCGATGCCGCCGGGCGGCTCACCGCTCTTGACCACGTGCACCTCGATCTTCGGCATCTGGTCGATGCGCAGCATGCGGTAGTCATGGAAGTTGGACTGCTGCACGCGGCCCTTGTCGATGGTGATCTCGCCATAGAGCGCTGCCGTCAGCCCGAAGATCAATCCGCCCTCGAGCTGCGCCTTCACGGTATCAGGATTGACGGCGATGCCGGTATCGACCACCGAGACGACACGGCGCAGCCCCACTTCGCCCATCTCGTCGATCTCGGCCTCGACCACGGTCGCGATGAAGGTCTCGAACGACGGCTGCAGGCAGACGCCGCGGCCGACGCGCGGCGGCAGCGGCTGGTCCCAATTAGCTTTCTCCGCGGCGGAGTTGAGGACCGCAAGTGCCCGCGGCTTGCTCGTCAGCATGGCGCGGCGGAATTCGACCGGGTCTTTGCCGGCCTTGCGCGCCAGCTCATCCATCGCGCATTCGACCGCGAACACGTTGTTGTTCGGGCCGACGCCACGCCAGAAGCCGGTCGGCACCGCCGGCGGCTCGACACGGACATATTCGACACGAAAATTCGGGATGTCATAGGGCGCATCGACGGCGGCATCGATCGCGTCGATGTCGATGCCCTTCTGGAATGCCGGCGGTAGCCAGCGCGCCAGCACCGCCGAGCCGGCGACCTTGTATTTCCATGCCGCCACCTTGCCATCGACCAACGTCGCGGTGACGGTGTCGCGATAAACAGGGCGATAGACGTCGTGCTGGATGTCCTCCTCGCGGGTCCACACCACCTTCACAGGGTAATCGACCTGCTTGGCGATCCTCACCGCGGCAACGACCATGTCCGGCTCCAGCTTGCGGCCGAAGCCGCCGCCGAGCAGGTGGTTGTTGACTATCACCTTCTCGACCGGAAGGCCGGCGGCCTTCGCTGCTTCCGACTGCACCCGGCTCACGATCTGCGTGCCGGTCCAGACCTCGCAAGAATCCGGCTTGACATGGACGGTGGCGTTGATCGGCTCCATCGACGCATGCGCCAGGAACGGCATCTCGAAGCTGGCTTCGAACTTGTCACCGGTCGCAAGCCCCTTGGCGATGTCGCCGACCGATTTCGCAACCGCGCCGTCCTTCTCGCTGGCGGCGCGCAGATGCTGCCAGATTTCCTTCGAGCCGATCTTGGCGTTCGGCCCTTCGTCCCATTCGATCTTGAGCGCTTCGAGGCCCTTCTTCGCCGCCCACATGTGATCGCCGATCACGGCGACCATATCGTCGAGCACCACGATCTTGCGCACACCGGGGACTTTCGTCGCGGCGGTATCGTCGACCTTGGCGACCTTGCCGCCGAACACCGGGCAGGCGGCGACGGTCGCAAACTTCATGTCCGGCAGCAGCGCATCGATGCCATAGACAGCCTTGCCGTTGACCTTCTCCGGCGTATCCAGCCGCTTCAAGGGCTGGCCGATATAGACGAAATCCTTGGGGTCCTTGAGCGGGACGTCCTTTGGCGGCGTCTGGCCCTGCGCGGCGAGCGCCAGCGCGCCATAGCCGAGCTTGCGGCCGCTGGCGGCATGGGTGACCTCGCCCTTGGACGCCGTGCAGCTTGCAGGATCGACCTGCCATTCCGCGGCCGCGGCCTGCACCAGCATGGCGCGCGCAGTGGCGCCAGCGGTGCGCAACGGCTTCCACCAGGCGCGGATCGAGTTGGAGTTGCCGGTCACCTGCAGGCCGAAGGTGGGGTTGCCGTAGAGCTTGTCGTTCGGCGGCGCGTGCAGCAGTGCGACCTTGGTCCAATCGGCATCGAGCTCCTCGGCGAGGACCATCGAAATCGAGGTGTAGGTGCCCTGGCCCATCTCGACCTGCGGCATGATCAGCGTGGTATTGCCGGTCTCGTCGATGCGGATGAACGCATTCGGCGCGAACTTGCCCGCGGTTACATCAGGCGGCTGCACCGGCTCGTTCATGGCATAGCTCGCCGCGCGCAGCGGCAGATGGAAAGCGAGCAAAAAGCCTGTGGTGAGCCCACCGGTGAGGAGCGCGCGGCGCGAGACGCCGCCGGTGCTGTTTTCCTGGTGGAGTTTCTCTGCTGTCAGCATGATGAGCCTCCTACGACTGGCGGCCGGAAGCGGCTTGCTTGATCGCCTCGCGGATCCGTACATAGGTGCCGCAGCGGCAGATGTTGCCGGCCATCGCCGCATCGATATCGGAATCGTCGGGGTTCGGCGTCGCGGCCAAGAGCGCGGCTGCCGCCATGATCTGGCCCGACTGGCAATAGCCGCACTGGATCACTTCGAGATCGAGCCAGGCCTTCTGCACCTTCGCGCCGGCAGGCGAATTGCCGACCGCCTCGATCGTGGTCACCGCGCGGTCGCGCACCGCGCTCACCGGCAACACGCAGGAGCGCACCGCCTTGCCGTCGATATGCACCGTGCAGGCGCCGCATTGCGCGATGCCGCAGCCGAACTTGGTGCCGGTCATCCCTAAGATGTCACGCAGCACCCAGAGCAGCGGCATTTCGGGCGGCGCATCGAAGGATTTCTGTTCGCCATTGATGGTGAGTATCGTTGCCATAAGCATACCCCAAATTCAGCGGCCGCGGACAGCGGACGCGTCAACGAAACCGTATCGCATCGCGACGAGCTAGGAAGCGAAGACATATTCCGCAATGCTAATTCGCGCTGACGATATATAAAATGACGGTCGTCATCACATAATCGCGTGCGTCATTCTAGGGGATGGAGGCGACAATCGATCCGGGCCGCACGAAAGAACCGTGCGTTTTGAAAAGACTGCGTGAAGTTCCGGGCAGTGCAGTGACTGCCCAGAAAAGCGGCCGTCAGAGCTTGTACGCCGTGCGGAAGCCGCCCCAGTGCCGGCCGCGCACGCGGACAGGCACGTCGATCTCGCGCATCATCACCGTGGTGCCGTTGCCCATGTCGCGGGCGTAACTCTGGATCAGATAGGCGCGCTGGTTGCGCCCGGCGGCGAGCCCCGCTGCATCGTTGAAGATGCGACGGTTGCGGCTGTTGGCGGCGTTGAAGGCGACATCGCCCGGCCGCTGCGGGTGCGAATAGATCTTGTTGTGCACCGGCAGATAGCCGTTGCGGTCGATCATGGCGCAGAACGCCAGCCGCGGATCCTTGGCGAGGAAAGCCTCCTGAAACGGCGGCAGCGCGCGGTCGGCCCAGTCCAATATTCTTGTGCGGTACTGCACCGGATTGGTGCCGGACATCTCGACATAGTCGGTGTCGAACATGTCCTCGATCGTGATGGCGCCGCTCGCGATCCCGTTCTCGAAAATCCTGGTCAGCGCCACGCCGGCTTCCATCGCGCGCATCACGAACTCGGTGTTCTCGTCGCGGATCGCCCACAATTTGTCTTCGATCTTTTCGAGCAGCCCCAAGGTCAGCGCCTCGAAGCGCGCCTGCGCGCCGGCCTTGGTCTTGTCGGCGATCCGGATCTTGACCGCGCCGACATCTTCAAGCGTGGCGGCAAGGCTCTGGTGCAGTTGCAGCCGTTCGGCCTCCGGTCCTGAGATCAGGATGCCGTCCATGGATATCTCATAGACCGGCGCGGTGATGATGCTGCCGCGCGCTTGCATCTCGAGCTTGAGGCTACAGGGCAGCCGCTCGCCCTTGCGCGGGTCCTCGCGCTCGCCCTGCCGCAGCAGCACCGCGCAGCGCGATTTCAGTTTTTGCGCAAAGCTGGTCACCGCCCGGCCCGCTTGGGCGACATCCTTGCCATGCGCTTCGGCTTCCCTGGTTGCATGATCGATCTCGGCGGCGCCGTCGCCGACCGCGACGATGAAGCTCGAGGCGGAGGAGGCATTCTGCGCGATCTCGCCGGTGGTCTTGCGCTGCTCGGTCACCGCGCCGCGGACATGCTCGAACACCGGGCGGATCGCCTCGATCGACTGCGCGATGCGGTGCACGGCATCGGCCGAGCCGGCGGCATCCCTCTGCAGCGCCTCGATCTTCCTGGTGATCTCTTCGGTCGCGCCCTGGGTCTGCACCGCCAGCGCCTTCACTTCGGTCGCAACCACCGCAAATCCCTTGCCGGCGGCGCCGGCGCGCGCGGCCTCGATGGTCGAGTTGAGGGCGAGCAGGGTGGTCTGCCGCGCGATCTGCGCGATCAGGTTGACGACATTGCCGATCGCGGCGGAGGATTCGCGGAGGCGGTCGACATTGGCGCGGGCTTCGCGCGCCGCGGCTCCGGCCTCGTCGGCGAGCCGGCCGGCGTCGCGGACCTGCGCGCCGATCCCTTGCGCCGAATCGGTGAACTTGTCGGCGGCCCGCGAGAAGGTCTCGGCCGTGGTCTGCGCCGCGTTGGTGCGGCCGGTCAGCGCATCCGTGCGCTCGCGGATGGTGGCAAGCGTCGCCGCGGTCGCCTCGGCCCCGCCGGCCACCGATTGGGCGGCGCGCTCGAGCTGCCGGATCATGCCGCCGAGCTCGAGTTCGAGCAGTTCCAGGATCTCCTGGGCCGAGCCGGTATCGGGGGAGGTGTTATCCTCTGGCGCTGGCACCGTTGCGGCCGGAACTTTCGGTTCGACAGCCACCACCGGCTCCGGCACTCGCTTGCGAAACAAACCGAACGCCGCCATTTGGGTTCTCTTGCAAGTTGAAATGGACTGTCCGATTCTCTCATTCGTAGGTGAAGTCGTGGTTAACGGCTGCCTGATTTTCCGGCAGACGGCACGGCCGGCATGCCAGATCACGCCGCAAGTCTTTGATTTTGGCCTGTCGGGGGCCTATAACGCCGCGCCTCATCCCCTTTTTCGAAAGACGATTCCCAAGGGACCTCGCATGGCCGGCCATTCCCAATTCAAGAACATCATGCACCGCAAGGGCCGGCAGGATGCCCAGAAGTCGAAGCTGTTCGGCAAACTGGCCCGCGAAATCACCGTCGCGGCCAAGCTCGGCACCCCCGACCCCGCCATGAACCCCCGGCTGCGCGCCGCGATCGTTGCCGCGCGGGCGGAAAACATGCCGAAGGACAATATCGAGCGCGCCATCAAGAAGGCCGCCGGCAATGAGGGCGAGAATTATGACGAGATCCGCTACGAGGGCTATGGCCCCGGCGGCGTCGCCGTGATCGTCGAGGCCCTGACCGACAACCGCAACCGTGCCGCCTCCGACATCCGCTCCTACTTCACGAAGTCCGGCGGCAATCTCGGCGAAACCGGCTCGGTCGCCTTCATGTTCGACCGCACCGGCATCATCGAATATGACCACAAAGTCGCCTCGGACGACGCGATGCTGGATGCCGCGATCGAAGCCGGCGCCGACGACGTGGTGTCGAGCGAAAGCGGCCACGAGGTCTACGCTTCGCAGGAATCCTTCCGCGAGGTCGCCAAGGCGCTGGAAGGGAAATTCGGCGAGCCGCGCAAGGCGGCGCTGACCTGGAAGCCGCAAAACACCATCGCCGTCGACGACGAGACCGGCGAGAAGCTGTTGAAGCTGATCGACCTGTTGAACGAGCACGACGACGTGCAGAACGTCTTCGTCAATTTCGAGATCTCGGACGCGCTGATGGCGAAGATGGGCGGCTAACTTCATCTCTCTCGTGATGCCGTCATGGCCGGGCTTGACCCGGCCATCCACGCGTTTCCACGCGTGCTGAAGGACGTGGATGCCCGGGACAAGCCCGGGCATGACGGGGTGGGTGTGGTCGTCGCTTTCCCCGTGCATGACCTCCCCGTTTGTGTTTCGTTCTCGAAACGCAGCGGTTATCACTACTCCATGACAGTCCAGCCGATTCGCAAGCCCACCCGCATCCTCGGCATCGACCCGGGCCTCCGCCGCACCGGCTGGGGCGTGATCGAAGTCGAGGGCAACCGGCTGGTTTTCGTCGGCTGTGGCTCGATCGAGCCGTCGGAACGGCTGCCATTGGCGAGCCGGCTGCTCGCGATCCATGAGGGGCTGGCTGCCGTGCTCGGCGACTACAGCCCCGAAGAGGCCGCGGTCGAGCAGACGTTTGTCAACAAGGACGGCGTCGCGACGCTGAAACTCGGCCAGGCCCGCGGCGTCGCCATGCTGGCGCCTGCAATGTTCGGCATCGAGGTCGCCGAATATGCGCCGAACCAGGTCAAGAAAACCGTCGTCGGCGCCGGACACGCCGAGAAGAACCAGATCGCCGTGATGCTGAAGATCCTGCTTCCCAAGGCCGAGCCGCAATCGCCCGACGCCGCCGATGCACTCGCGGTTGCGATCACGCATGCCCATCACCGCCAAAGCACCGCGCTGCGGCTGAGAGTAGCCAGCCTATGATCGGCAAATTGAAAGGCCTCATCGACTCCTACGGCGAGGACTACGTGATCCTCGATGTCGGCGGCGTCGGCTATCAGGTGCATTGCTCGGCGCGCACGCTGCAGGCGCTGCCCTCGCCGGGCGAGGCCGCGGTGCTCTCGATCGAGACCTATGTGCGCGAGGATCAGATCAAGCTGTTCGGCTTCCGCACCGACAACGAGCGCGAATGGTTTCGCCTGTTGCAGACCGTGCAGGGCGTCGGCGCCAAGGTCGCGCTCGCCGTGCTCGGCACGCTGCCGCCTTCCGACCTTGCGAACGCGATCGCGCTGCGTGACAAGGCGGCGGTGGCGCGCACGCCCGGCGTCGGCCCGAAGGTCGCTGAGCGCATCGTCAGCGAGTTGAAGGACAAGGCGCCTCAATTTGCCAATGTCGATCCCGCAGTGGTCCATCTCGCCGGCGCCATCGACAATGAGCGCGCGCCGCGTCCGGTGACGGACGCGATCTCTGCCCTCGTCAATCTCGGCTACGGCCAGCCGCAAGCCGCCGCCGCCATCGCCGCCGCCTCGCGCAGCGCAGGCGAGCACGCCGAGACCGCGCAACTGATCCGGCTAGGCCTGAAGGAGCTCGCGAAGTGAATGCTCAGACCGTAGGGTGGGCAAAGCGGAGCGTGCCCACCATCAACACTCCGCTCGTCATGGTGGGCACGCTTCCGCCTTCGCTCTTCGAGCTACGGCGGACAAGTCGCTTTGCCCACCCTACGATCGTCACGGAGCAGGCGACATGAACCCGCCCTCCCGCATCGTCACCCCTGAGCGTCGCGCCGATGATGTCGGCGACACGGCGCTGCGTCCGCAATCGCTGTCCGAATTCGTCGGCCAGGCGCAGGCGCGCAAGAATCTCTCGATCTTCATCGAGGCCGCGCGCAAGCGCGGCGAGGCGCTGGATCATGTACTGTTTGTCGGGCCCCCGGGTCTCGGCAAGACCACGCTGGCACAGATCGTCGCGCGCGAGCTCGGCGTCGGCTTTCGTGCCACCTCCGGCCCGGTGATTGCAAAAGCCGGCGATCTCGCCGCGCTTCTGACAAATCTCGAAGAGCGCGACGTCCTCTTCATCGACGAGATCCATCGCCTGAGCCCGGCGGTGGAAGAGGTGCTCTATCCGGCGATGGAGGATTTCCAGCTCGACCTCATCATCGGCGAGGGCCCGGCCGCGCGCTCGGTGAAGATCGAATTGGCGAAATTCACCCTCGTCGGCGCCACCACGCGCGCCGGCCTGCTCACCAATCCACTGCGCGACCGCTTCGGGATTCCAATCCGGCTGAATTTCTACACCGAGGAGGAGCTGGAGAAGATCGTCACCCGCGGCGCCCGCGTGCTCAACATCGGCATGAGTCCTGACGGTGCCAACGAGATCGCCCGCCGCGCCCGCGGCACGCCACGCATCGCCGGCCGCCTGCTGCGCCGGGTCCGCGATTTTGCGTCCGCAGCCGACGCCACGTCGGTCGACCGCGCTATTGCCGATCACGCGCTCTCCGCGCTTGAGGTCGATGCCGCCGGCCTGGATGCGATGGACCGCCGCTACCTCAGCACCATCGCGATGAACTATGGCGGCGGGCCGGTCGGGGTCGAGACGATGGCGGCGGCGCTGTCGGAGCCGCGCGATGCGATCGAGGACATCATCGAGCCCTATCTGATCCAGTGCGGCTACCTGCAGCGCACGCCGCGCGGCCGTCTCCTCACCTCGCACGCCTTCCGCCATCTCGGCCTCGCCGAGCCCTCGCGCGATCCCTCGCAGTTCGGCCTGTTCGGCAACGACGACGATTGATTTTGCATTCCCGTAGCCCGGGTGGAGCGGAAGCGTAACCCGGGGCCGCTCGTAAACGTTGGCGCAGGAGTCCCGGGTTGCGCTGCGCTCCACCCGGGCTACGGAATCGCGCGTTCACATCCTCGTGCAGGACAACCCCTGACAATCTGCACAAACGCACCGCAATTCCGCTCCAATCGGACCCCATCAACGAGGGGCATCACCGATCATCCCCATGTTCTCACGGCGTCAATTTTTCAGATCCATCGGCGGCCTCACCGCCCTCACTGCATCGACCTCGGCCTATGGCTTTGGCGTCGAGCCGGTATTGCGGCTCCGCGTCACGCGTTATCATCTCACCCCACCGCGATGGCCGGCGGATTTCCCGCTGAAGATCGCCGTGATCGCCGACCTGCACGCCTGCGATCCCTGGATGTCGCTGGAGCGCATCGAGACGATCGTCGCGCGCACCAACGCACTTGAGCCCGACATCATCGTCATGCTCGGGGACTACGTCGCCGGCCACCGCCATGTTACGCGCTTCATTCCAGCAAGCGAATGGGCCGCGGTGCTGGCGAACCTCAAGGCGCCGCTCGGCGTGCACGCGATCCTCGGTAACCACGATTACTGGGACGACAAGACCGTGCAGCGCGAGGGGCAGGGGCTGACGGTGGCCCATCGCGCGCTCGAAGCGAACGGCATTCCGGTCTACGAGAACGATGCAAAGCGCCTGACCAAGGCCGGCCGCCCGTTCTGGCTCGCCGGCCTCGGCGATCAGCTCGCCTATATGCCGGCACGGCGTTTCCGCCCCGTGCGCCGTATCGGCGTCGATGATCTCGGCGCGACGCTCGCGAAAGTCACCGACGATGCGCCGGTCATCCTGCTGGCACACGAGCCTGACGTCGCGCTGCGCGTCCCCTCACGCGTGGCGCTGCAATTGTCCGGCCATACCCATGGCGGCCAGGTCCGCCTGCTCGGCTGGTCGCCCGCGGTGCCGCTGCGGCAGGGCGTCGAGCTCGCCTACGGCCACCTGCGCACCAATTGCGACGTCATCGTCTCCGGCGGCCTCGGCTGCAGCATCATGCCGTTCCGCATCGGCGTTCCCCCGGAGATCGTGCTGGTGACGCTCGGCAAGGCCGGACCGGCGGTGGCGTAAGCTTATATTGGTTGGTCCCTGTGCAGTTGTGACGCAAGCTGCTAGCATTGGCGTCATGAGTTTGACTGGCGAAGACACCGAGAAGCTCCGCGCTCTCCGAGCGGCGATCGACGAAGGGATGGCCGACGTCGAGGCTGGACGGGTTGTCCCCTGGGATTTGGAGGAGTTTCTGGAGCAGGCTCGCGAACGCGCGGCGTCGAGTTCAAAATGAACGTTTCCCTCGACGGCGAGGTCCGCGACGGCCGCCATCACATGCAGGTCCGCGTCTATTACGAGGACACGGATTTCCCTGACTGGACGTTGTCGTATTAGGCAGTACTCATCGTTCCTGTTTTGTGGCGGTCTCCTGAGAAAAGCTTCATGCTGAAAAGGGCAGCGGCATTCAGGTACCGTGTGTATTCGTAGGGCATCCGCTTGCGCACCGGATGCACTATAATGCAGTCGACCAAGTTACGGAAAGCGTCCCTCATCTCGGCCATCATCACCAGGACCGCACCCGACGGACCGATCACCGGCTCGCCTTCAGCGCCTGGACGATCGACGCAATCATCGTTGGGTCCGCACCACGACCGGCCAGAGTTTCTAAGGTAGCGCGCATGACCGTCCGTTCCCGACGCGAAGTCGTCACCTTCAAGAACTCTTTCCGGATCAGGGGCATCGATAGACTGTTGCCCGCCGGCGCCTATGAGGTCGTCATCGACGAGGAGACGATCGAGGGGCTATCGTTCGAGGCGTTCCGCCCCGTCGCCACCATGATCAAGGTGCCGGTGGAAGGCTCGCGCGGGTTGGCGATGCAGGTGGTCTCGATCGGCTCTGTCGATCTGGCCGACGCCCAACGCATCGACGCGAGCGCATCCGATGGCTGACGAACCGCTCGATCTCGACAGTCACCGCGGCGTGACGGCGCAAAAGGCAACCGACATCCGCCGTGCGCTCGCGGAGGTCGAGACCCATGCACGGGAACTGCGCGAGCGCCGGGCCGAGGTGGAGGACCATCTGTTGTCAATTCCCGCCGCGTCATGGCCGGAGGCGGCCGCCAAGGCGCGCTATATACTCAAGCTGTAGCCGCGGGCCTGCCGCCCGAAGACACAAGGCACCGCGATCTCGTCGCAGCCGTGCTTGAGGATTTTGTCCGGCTTGCCGAGCAGAGCTGAGTCGGGTACCGCGGCACGCTTATGAAGGAGTGGCTGACATGACGCTCACGCACGGTCGCTTCATCGCTTACGAATACGACAGGATGGTCGTTCTGTTCTCGATGCTCGACGGCGAGAAGGAGATTCCCTGCGCGGTCTCGACCTCCGCCATGGATGAACTGGAAGGTGTGGTGCGCGCGAGAGCGGGGTCAGCGTGAGGCACAGGAGGCTGAATACCGAATACTCGGTCGGATGCTCCGCGACGCAGCCAGGCACGAGAAATATGCCACGATCGTGGACATCTCTCGCCAGCTCGCGCTGACCGGCTGTCGACGCAGCGAGATGATCGGCTTGAAATGGACGGAAGCGGACACCGAGTCGAGTTGCTTGCGGTTGGACGACAGTAAGGAGGGTGAATCCATCCGCCCCATAGGGCTGCCAGTCGTCGAATATCTCGAGCGACGGCGCCCGGACAATGTCTGCACACACGTCTTCCCGGGGCAGGGCGAGGACAACGCATTCGGCAGCTTCCCGAACCATTGGAAGCATCTCTTCGAGGACTCCCCGCTATCCGATATTACTCCTCACGTCCTACGCCACAGCTTCGCGAGCATCGCCAACGATCTCGGCTTACCGAGGTGACCATCGCGGCGCTGGTCGGCCATGCCAAGGGTTTGGTGACAAGCAAGTACATCCATACGCTTGACACGGCGCTCATCATGGCTGCGGATACGATCTCTGGCTATATTCAAGGGCTCCTTGACGGCATCGAGTTCAAGCAAACCGCCTACGCGTTGGACCGCGATTCGCGAAAGGCCGCGCTGGCTCGCTTTCTGAAGAGGGCTTCGGGCGCCGATTCGATCGAGGCCGAAGAGGCGGGCCGCTTGGCTGCCTAGGTGCCGTTGGCCAACATCAACCATGACGCAATCGCTTTGAGGCGGCGAGTATCTTCGGCCGCTAAGGGGAATACCATATGGTGGCCCATCTCTAGCCCGTCGCGTAGCGCAGTGCTGTCATCAAATCCGGGAGGGCTGACCGGATGCGTGAAGAGCGGCTACGCGTCAGAGTGCGAGCGCGTCCTCATTCGGCGGTGTAGTCAAGAGCGGACGTCGCCGGAGATCCCAGAAGGACTAAACGGCGAGATGTCAGGCACACACGTCAAGGTCGACCTTGGCAGCTACGAACCGTGGACGCGCGCGCCGCTGTAGCGACTGGTCAGTGGAAATGGAGTCTTATCACCGACCGAGATTTAGAAGCCACAGTCTCTGTAGTCCCTTCTGGCAAGCCGGAAATGCGAGCCGACAGCAATGAAGTCAACATCCAGACATTGATTTCCTCGACGATATTGGCCCAAACCGTCGCATCGAAGGTATTCGAGATTGATCCGCCAGCGCTTCTCGTGCGGAGAGTAGGTTGCAAAATCATTCTGGGCGCTCGGAGGCCCCTTGCAGATGGCCGCGATATATTGTCGAACTTCGGCAGGTAGATCGTCGATATGATGAGGATTCCAAGGATCATTCTTGGTGACGGCGCTGCCCATGGAAGCAGCCGTCGCCACACTGCAAAGCAGAAGGAAAAGGGCCAACAACGAGGTTCGCATTGTCATTCGGCACTCCTCTGTGAGTGGCTAACAATCCGACCGAGGCAAATGGGCTGGTCTACTACTCTGACCGTGCGGTCTATTGCTCCCTGAGATCACGCGTCCTCGGCATAGACAATCCTCATCCCGACGAAACTATGGATCTCGCCGCAGGCGTCAGCGCGCGAAAGCGACCGGTGCGAGATAGCTATCGCGCGCTCCGGGCTTCTCGGCCGGGAAGGGCGGGAAGGGACTGGCGCGATGAAGCAGTTCGAGCGCCTCCCGGTCGAGCACTGTATTGCCTGACGATTTGGATATTTCGCTTGCGATCACTTCCCCCGCACGATTCAGGCCGAACCGCAGCACCGTCGTTCCCGAGGCACCATGCGCCGCCGCCGGGTACCTTTTGAAGCGTTGTAGATGACCGAACACGAGGGCGTTATAGGCCTTCGCGCTTGCCTGTGAGAACTGACCGACATGCTCCGTCTTCGGCGGCGCGCGCGTCTCGGGCGCGGGCGGCTGTACCTGCGGCTTTGGCTCCTCGATTTGCTTTGGCGTCTCTTGAGGCAGGGTGACTTCGGCCTGTGCTTGCGGAGGTGGCGGCTGTTCGACCTTCTCGACTGGCTGCTCCTGCTTGGGCTGCTCCTTGGGCGTCTCCTCCGCCTGTTGCATGGTCGGGCCGACCGCGATGTCCTGGTTCTGGACCTCGGGCGAACTAGCTTCGATTGGGGCGAGGGTCACGCTTATCGCAGGAATGATGTTTGGCTCGACGGGCCTGCGGGAATACCACAGTGCAATGGCGGCCACGATTGCGGCATGCGCGAGCAGGATTGCCAGCGCCGCTAGCATCCAACGTGATAGGCCGCGATTGTCAGGCAGATGCAGGGCGTGGGCGTTCATGGCTTCGTCGCCGGCGCTTCAAGCCCAACCAGGGCAAGCTTGAGATAGCCGGCGTCCCGTAAGGTGTTCATAACCTCGATCAGCTCGCCATAGCTCAGCGACTTGTCGGCTCGGACGAAGATCGTTTCGTCCTTGTGGTTGTTGGTGGCAGTATCCAGCGCACGAGCGAGGGCTTCGCGCGCCACAACGTTTTCGCCGACGGCAATGGTCTGGTCCGTTTTGATCGTGACGAAAACCGGCTTGTCCGGGCGAGGCTGCTCGGGTGCCGTGCTCGCGGGAAGGTTTACGCCGATGTCGACGGTCGCAAGCGGCGCGGCTACCATGAAGATGATAAGCAGCACCAGGATCACGTCGATAAAGGGCGTGACGTTGATCTCGTGCTGGATCTCGAGATCATCGCCGTTCGAACGAGAACCAAGACGGACGGCCATGGCGATCACTCCGCAGCGCGTGGCAGGACCACATCGCGGGGCTGCCCGCGGCTGATCAGAAGCAGGAGCTGCGCCGAGGCGTCACTCAGGAGCGCGCGATAGCCGGCGATCACGCGGGCGAGATGGTTGTAGATCACGACGGCCGGGATAGCGGCCACAAGCCCGAGCGCGGTGGCGAGCAGCGCCTCGGCAATGCCGGGCGCAACCACCGCCAGGTTCGTGGTATGGGATTCCGAAATGCCGATGAAAGAGTTCATGATCCCCCAAACCGTGCCGAACAGGCCGACAAAGGGGGCCGTCGCGCCGATGGTGGCAAGAATGCCAATGCCGCGCGAAATCTCTCGCGTCATCGCCGCTTCCACACGTTCCAGCCGAAGCGCGACACGCTCCTTGAAGCCGTCGTCGACGATACCGTCGGACAGTTCCGCCTCGCGCGCCGTCGAGAGGATCAGCTGCGCGACAGCATCGCGGTCGCCATTGCATTCATGCGCCGCCTCCGTGAGGCCGCCGCCTTCCTCCAGCATTCTCACCCGCCGCAGCGCGCGGCCCCTCCCGACGCGCAGTTCGATGGTCTTGGCAAGCCAGACCGTCCAGGTCACGAGCGAGGCGAAGGCGAGCCCGATCATGACAGCCTTCACGACGATATCGGCGTTGAGGAACATTCCCCACGGCGACAGATTCCGCGGCAGCAGGGAATCCGGAACTTGCGCGACCGCAGGCTGCGAGTGGATGGCGAGGGCCGCAAGAATGAGGCCACTCGGCAGCAGCCGGAGCCAAATTCTGCGCTGAGGCTTTGTTTTGCTGTATTTCATCTCGTTCTTTCTCGTCTCAATCGGCCCCCACTTTTGCCCCTACCTGTGGGCCTGCTCGCGCTAACCAGTCGCTAAAGCAATCCCTCAAGGTGATAATTCACGCCGGCTTTGACTTGGTTGACCTCGGTCTTGACAGTCACGTTCGTGCCGAACGAATTGACGAACTCGAGCCCTTTGCTGCCGAAGTCGAGATGGTCGTACTCGAGCTTCGCCGACCAGTGTGATCCCAGCATGTATTCCAGGCCACCGCCCGCGATCCATCCGGGACGGGTGGCGTGAGCAACAGTGAGACCGTCGAGCCCGCTATTCACCTCCATACGATAATCGGCGTTCATCAACGCGGCGCCGCCCTTTGCGTAGAGCATTAGCGGCCCGGTGACATAGCCGATCCTGCCGGTGAGGGTGTCATACCAGTTGTGGTCGCTGGTGATCGAGAGCGCCGCCGTGCCGGCGGGATCAACGAAATTGGCTTTACCCTGAGCTGACGTCCAGGCGAGTTCGCCTTCGATCCCGACCAGCCAGTTCGGAGCCACCAGAAAATTGTAGCCGGCCTGCAAGCCACCGAGCGCGCCCGCCGGATTGGTTCTGTCGGTGCCGATCGGCGTGGCCACGTGCTCGCCGCCGCTGAAGGCGCCACCGAAGTTGGCGCCGACGTAGGGACCGGCCCAATAGTAAGCTGTCGGTGCCGAGTTACGGACCTTGGTGTAGAAGCCAGGCAGAACGCCGGCAACCTTCTCCGGAGCCCCGAGCTTCTGCGAAATGCCAAAGTAGTATCCGCGCCGCGGTCCGTATTGAGGCGCAAACACACCGATGCCGGCACCGTTGCGGATCTGGTAAATGTAGTCGGTCAGGTTTACCACGTCGAAACGAACCGTAACCGGCAATCCGTTCCAGCCATGGGCGAACTCGTGCGACACGCCGGTATTGATCTGCCAATAGGATGGCAGGTGGTCGCAGTTGGGGCAGACTACCCCTGGCGGCAAATTCGGGGGGTCCGTGCGCAAGCCGCTACCGTAGATGAACGTTGCGCTCGCGGTGGTGCCGTCCAACCAGCTGTTGGTGTCGGTCCACCGGTATGCGACCCTTCCAGAACCTGTATAGGTTTGATCGTGGTCGGTGTGGATCCAATTGTTCTGGATGTAGACTAGGTCGTCTGGACTAAACAGGGTCTGATTTGACACGACAGTGTGTGCGTGCTGGACCCCCCACGCCCAACTGGTGTCAGCAGAGAAGCCGCCATACCTGAATCTTAGTTTCAGTTCGGCACCGTAATTCTCGGCTTTGTCATAGTTGAACGCGGTGAGCACGTAGGCCTGGCCGAACTGGCCATCGTCGAGGAGGTCCCTGGCGGTCTTGTAGTAGATGCTGCCGCCGAGTTCGAGGGTCGGACAGTTTGCGGCTGCGACCGGCGCTTTGGAGGGTGTTGCGCCTGGTGTCGTCGGACATTGCGGCAGCAGTTGCTGCGTGAAGCCCGCGTCGTACACATTCGCCCGTTCGGGTTGGATCGCACCGACATTCTGGAGAGGAAAGCCGGCCACCTGGCCGGGCAGCACGGCCGCCTGATCGGGGGTGATGATTGGGGTGCCCGCGGTAGTGCCATTAAAGATCTGGGTCGGAATCGTTCGACCAAGCACTTGTTGTGGCGGTTCGAACGTTCGCATGTAACCGATGTGCAGGACGGTCGACCACCATGGCTTGTAGGTCAGGCTCGCGCGCGGGCTGAGCTGGTTCGCGTCGACGTACTGGTAGATTTGATCGAACCGCAGGCCGTAATTTAACGTGAGTTCGTGGGTCAGCCGCCATTCGTCCTGGGCGTAGGCCCCGAGCTGCCAGCCAAACAATTTGCTGCTATCGAGAATGTTGAAGGGCCTGTCGATCGCCGTCAGGCCGCTCGGATCGTTCGGGTCTAGCGGCTCGACGGTGCTTACGGTTGCGATCTGGCTCTGCTCGCCGTTGGTGTAGAAGCCGGCGCGAAGAGTGTGCGCATCGTTCAAGCGGTACGCGAAATCGCCCGACACGCCGTTCAGGAAGGAATTGCGATAAACATCGGATGCGACATTGTTGATGAAGAGATCGCCCACCGGGTCGGGAACGAAGTGAACATCGCTATAACGCGAATAATACGCGAGCTGGGCATCGAAATTGCCCTCCGACTTCTGCCAGGCAATGACGTTGTAGGCGTTCTTCTCATATTGATTTTCATTGAGGGTGGCCGAATCGAAGCTACTTTTGCCGAAGGCTGTATAGGGGGGAGCATTCGGGTTGGGGATGCCATCCGGGTTGAGGCAGGGGTTCGCGGGATCGAAAGGACCGCCGCAAAAGCCTCCCACATTACCCGGCTGTCCGGGATTGTTGGGAATCTGATAACGGGTCTCTCCGAACCCCGAAATGGTGACCACCCGCACCGTTGGATCGAGCACCGTGGACGTATAGGCGAAGAACCTGCCCTGTTCGGAATGATCGTGAATTGCGTTGAGGGTCGCAATGGGATTCTGAAGGCCGAGGCTGGTGCTCAAATAGCGGCCGGTGACGTAGTAGTCGGTGTTGCCCTCAACCCCGCCATATTCGAAGCTCGGTGTAATGGTCTGGCGGCTGCCGCCGTAGATACTGACGCTGCCGCCGGAGAGCGCGGCTCCGCTCTTGGTCGTGATGTCGAGGATGCCGGCGGTATGCAGGCCATACTGCGCCGGCAGCGCACCGGTGAGCAGCCCTATGCTGCCGATGAAAGAGGTCTCAAGAAGCTGCGAGAAGCCGGACACGCCGTCGGGCAGTAGGATCCCATTGATCCGGTACTGAACGTTGGCGTGCTCGTTGCGAACGTGAAAATCGCCCGAGCTCGTCGAATCCTGATAGACGCCCGGAAATTGCAGCACGACATCTTTGAGCGGCGCGGCGTTTCCCTGCGGGAGGTTCTCGATATCCCTCTGGCTAAGTTGATAGTTCGTCGTGCCAACCTTGGGCATGATGACGTTGTCGCGCCGCTGGTCGAAGGTCTGGGTCTGCTGGACGACTTGGCGATTCGCCGCAGCTTGGGCCTGTTCCGCGCTTGGCACGGCCGTCGCTGTCGACGGTGGATTACGCACGACCTGCCTTGGCGGCGGCGTTCGCGGCCGCCGCCGCTCGACAGGCGCGGCGACCCGGGTCTCGGGCAGAACGTTGGCTCCCGGAGGCGCGGCCTGCACGGCCGGCGTTGATTGCGGGGTCGGCGAATTGGCCGGTGACTCTGAGGGCGCCGGCGTGGCCGAGCTTTCCGGCTGCGGCGAAGGTTGCGCGGACGGGGCACTCGGCTGCGGCGTCGAACTCGTCCCCTGGGGGGCCGGGCTGGGGGCTTGGGCGAGCGCGGCTGCACCCGATGCCACCACGAGCGTGAGCGACGATGCCGACAGCAAAATGCCGCGGAAGGTGCGAAAGAGAAACGGAGTGCCCATGAAGGAATGTTTCCTGACTGAACGCCTGCCCGCGACGCAAAAGCGTCGTCGTACGGAAGGAGCTTCGGCCCCGGCTCGCGGCGCGCCCCCATGGCGCGGCGCCAGCGGGATCGAAGCAGCGATGTCAGGAAATCGGAGGTCCGCGTGATTCAAACGCTGCCCGCGGCGGTTGTAGCAAGAAGCGGAAATGATCGATCGGATGATCGATCCTCGCATCAGCAAATTCCACGAGCAGCGCTGGCGGAGTTGGCGCTAGGCCGTTGCCCATGACCGCAGTGGCCATGCAGATTGGACAGAGATAGTCGGGATGGCTGTCTGACGGTCTATGACGATTCTGGCCGTCATCGGCGCCCGCTATGGCGGCAATCAGCACGCCGGAGCGCTCGGGCACTTTCCCGGCGAAGCCGTGAACGTGACCGAAGGCCAGCGTCAGGTTGATGACGAGCGCGATCAGCGCAAGCCATGAACCATGCCTATTATGTTTCCGAAACCAACGCATCCGGAAGCAATTGCCCTTCGCTCGAAGCCGATCTTATCCAAGCTTGTCGTAACATCAAAGGGTCGAAAATTGGCCTTGCGGTCGAAAATCGACCAGCCGTCGGGCGAAGACCTAAGTTATTCGACGGGGACCGGTGATGATCGTCTCCGGACCGCCTAATTAGCGCGACCTCAGGAAAAGAATCACATCTCGCGGACTTGGCACCCGAGCCTGGCAGCGGTGTTGTCTGTGCCCGCGTAGCGACATCGGTTTCCAACTTCACAGGTGGAAGTCGGGGTACTTGCGCCGGCCAGCGTCTAAACCAGCGGGCCCTCTTGAGCTGTCGCAGTTATGCCGGAGATTTGCGGGATAGCCAGTGCGAGCGACAAGGCACAAGCGAGAAGATTTCACTGTGCCTTGCAAATCGGCGTTGGCCGTTGCGCTGGTGCCGGATGATCCTTCTTGTATCGAGCCAGGATCGGCTCGAGGGTTTCCTTTGGCCAAAATTTTGGAGCCCGGATTTCGTTCAAACAGGAGGCGTTCCAATATAGTCCCACGCCGGATAGCGACCGGCCGGCCGCAACTGCTCGCGCGACGGCTTCGATGTCGGCAGAGTCAGGATAGATGTAAAGCGTCGTCGGATTATCCTTCACCATCGCGATGATTTGGCCGGCGTCCGATGGCGACCAACTGGTGCAGCCGTTGCTGCGGCCGCCAGCGTAATCCTCTAGTGTTCCAAGGGAACGTAACCGTCGTGGTTTGCGTACGGACTGCGTGGATCCTTTCGAAGACAGACGTTCCTCAACAACTCGGCCGGATGCCCGCCGATCTCGCGCTGTCGGGCATTTGCCGTCTCGCCCGCGCCATCAAACTGAACAAACGAGCGTATCAGAACCGCGTCTTGTTTCGCCGAAACACGGTAGTAGCCTTTGAAGGACATCGTCGTCTCGCCTGTTACATAGGCCCCGCCAGTCGTCAGAGTTGAATCCATCGCGTTGCCGAAGTTCTTCGCGCAGCGTCTTCCGTTCGCGAAATCCGCGACGCCTTTCAAATCGCGACCGCCGCCGTGACCCGCCGAAATTGCACGAAACGATCGCTCGGATTCGCAGATAACGTAGAACCGACGCCCCAATTTGCCGTCACCTAAATCGTTGGGACGCGTCGCGTCCATCGCGAAATAGCAGGGATTCTTAACCGCGCCTTGGCTCACTTTTTGCTGGTAAAGCGCACGCGCCCTCTGCAAGACCACTTCTGCGATTTGACCTTCGCCTTCGCCGACATGTGCCCTCAGCCAAGCCGGAACGTCCGACGGTTGCTGCGCGGCAAAAGACTGCGGCGACGCCAATAAGGCGAATACGATGATCAAGAGGCTGAAGATCTGAAGGATGGATCTTAACCGCACCGGATCAATTCTCTGTTTCCAAGCGCCTTTCACGCAAGTTCATGCATCGCAGTGTATCCAACCGTTAGCGCGGGATCTCGCGGCCGGACAGCAAGCTACTGCACGGTCCCTTGCGTCTTCTCCCGATCACACGTAATGTTATAACATGACGTTTCGGGTCGCAATGAGCTCAGGGTGGCATTTCGCATCAAGTTGCTAACGCCTCCTTCCGCTCGATCCCGGCCCGAACCCGACCATGCGCAGATCAGCGATCGACGATATGGCGAAATGCGCCGCCGCCCACGAAGCGCGAGGAGAAAACAACACCATGGCCGATGCTGCACCCCAGATTCCCGTCACTGTTCTGACCGGCTATCTCGGCTCTGGGAAGACCACGCTGCTGAACCGCATTCTATCCGAGACGCACGGCAAGCGCTTTGCGGTGATCGTGAACGAATTCGGAGAGGTCGGCATCGACAACGATCTCATCGTCGACGTGGACGAGGAGATTTTCGAGATGAACAACGGCTGCATCTGCTGCACGGTCCGCGGCGACCTCATTCGCGTTATCGCGGGGTTGATGCGGCGCAGCCGCGGCTTCGACGGCATTGTGATCGAGACCACGGGGCTCGCAGATCCCGCGCCGGTGGCGCAGACCTTCTTTGTCGACGAGGATGTCCGCCGCAAGACGAAGCTCGACGCCATCATCACCGTCGCGGATGCCAGGCATGTCCTCGAACAGATTGGCCGAGCGCCGGAAGCGCAGGAGCAACTTGCGTTCGCCGACATCGTTCTCGTCAACAAGGTCGACCTTGTCGATGCGGGCGGCCTCGCAACGGTCGAACGTCGCATCCAAAAGATCAACCCGTATGCAAAGATTCACCGAACCGAGCGCTGTGATATCGATCTCGCTCAGATATTGGGGCGAGACGCCTTCAATCTCGAACGCATCCTCGAAGTCGAGCCGGCATTCCTCTCCGAAGCGCACGAGCACGAACACGACGACGGGATCGGCAGCATCTCCCTAGTCGCCGATCGACCGATGAAGCCCGGCAGGTTCGTGTCCTGGATTCAAGATGTCACCCAGCGCTACGGAACGGACATCCTGCGCATGAAGGGCATCGCATCCATGGAGGATGACGATCGTCGGTTTGTCGTTCAGGGCGTGCACATGCTCATTGAAGGCGGAAGTCAGCGTCCCTGGAAGGAGCAGGAGCCGCGCCAGACACGCCTTGTTTTCATCGGGCGTGACCTTCCGAAGGACCTGCTCAGGCAAGGCTTTGAGGCTTGCTACGCCTAAAGGGAGTGCAGATGGGCAAGATCGTAGGATTCGTTTCGAAATCCGAACTCGAGCGGCTTCGCCTCATTCGTGAAGCCCGCGCGATATATGAGAGCATCTTTCCACCGGCCGATGCGGTTGACGCGTGGCCCAATGACCGAGCCGGCAAGGGTAAGGCGACCGGGTTGAAAGGGTCCTCGAGCAGAAATAATGCGTATGACCGGCCGTTCATAGCCGCTCGATAGCCATGTTTTCCTCGTCCATTGCAGAATGATCGCCAAACGACGCGGCCATTGCGCGTTCGGCCGATGGCTGTAGTTTCTGGCTAGGAACGCGAGAAGGGGAACGGCTCCTTGGCAGGGGCGAAATCGATCTCGGCGCGGGCCTTCACCCCGCCATGCGGAGCCTGTCTCGCGCTGGCGGCGCTGATGCTGCAGTTCGCGTTGTCGTTCGCGCACGTCCACAAGCACGATCTCGCCTTTTCAGGCTTCGGCCGCACCAATGTCGAGAGCCTCAGGCACGCTGGGCCACCACGGCAAGCCGTAACGCAGCTGCCGGCGCGGCTGGCCGATCACGATGACAATTCCAATCTGCTTCTCGGGCTTGCTGCTGTCGAACTCTTCATTACCGGATGCTTCGGTAAATCCGCATCTGCCGCAATTCGCTGAGACTGATCGTGCGTTCAATCCAGTTTCCGATCGGGTGTTGCAACAGCGTCACGCGGCATTCCTGGCCCTCGCGCCCCCGCCGTCTGAGGCCTTTGCCGCCCCTTCCGTCTTTGCCGCAGGACATGTCTTGCGTAGCGCGGCGCAAGGCGCATGCGTCACCTGGTGCGCGACCGCGCTCCGAGCGCGTTTGAGACCGCCGTCCCCGCTTTCTTCGGGGCGCCTCATTCCTCGATTCCGCAGATAGACCATGATCAAACGCATATGTTGCGGCTGCGCGATCCTTCTCTTGTTGTCCGTTAACCTCGCAGAGGCGCATCCCCATGTCTGGGTCACCTTCCACAGCGAAGTCCTTTACGCCGCTGACGGCACCATGACGGGTGTCCGCCACGCCTGGACCTTCGATGACATGTTTTCGGCCTATGCGATTCAGGGCATCTCTCATGCGAGCAAGGGTCAGTACACGCGGGAAGAGCTCGCCCCCTCGCCCAGGTCAATGTCGATTCGCTGAAGGAGTAGGGCTATTTCACCTTTGCGCGCGCCGACAGCAAGAAAGTGAAGTTTTCGGATCCAGTCGACTATTGGCTGGAATACAAGAACGCCGCCCTCACTCTCCATTTCACCTTGCCTTTGAAAGCGGCCGCCACGGCAAAGGTCATGCAGATTGAGGTCTACGATCCCACGATCTTCGTGGATTTCGAATTTGCCAAGGATAAGCCGGTTTCCTTGAGCGGCGCGCCGCAATGCAATCTGACTTACGATCTGCCGCACCAGCCGACGCCGGCGGAACAGTTGCGGCTCACTCAACTCGATAGCGATCCGCTCGATGCCTCCAGCACCTACGGAGAAACTTTCGCGAACAAGATGCTGGTGAAGTGCCCATGACCAGACCGCGCGCCGTCTCCGCCACTGCCCTCGTGGCGATCCTTATCGCATTTGCAGGCGGCATCGTGTCGGTCTGGAGCGCGCCGTTTGGTGCGCCGCATCCTGCAGCAGCGGCATCTCCGCTTCGGGCGTCAGCGGCTGGATTTTCGCCGAGCAGGCCGCCTTCTACCGTTTGCTGTCGGGCTTCATCCGGGCGAGCAAGGAAGATGAAGCCGCGATGTGGGGTCTGTTCGGCATCTCGTTTCTCTATGGCGTCTTTCATGCTGTGGGCCCAGGACACGGCAAGGCCGTCATTTCTTCCTATCTCGTCGCCAATGAAGAGACTTGGCGCCGCGGCGTTGTCCTGTCATTCGCGTCCGCTGGCATCCAATCCGTTGTTGCCATTCTTGTCGTGGCCATAGCCGCGGCTCTACTTGGCGCGACGGCCAAGGTGATCGGCCTCGCCGTCCACGTCGTCGAGATCGTCAGCTATGGCCTCGTCATCCTGATCGGCCTGCGGCTTCTCTAGGTCAAAAGCCGTGGTTTTCTCATCGCCTTCCGCGAACTGAGGTGGGCCGATGCGTCTGTCCTAAGCGTCGCCTCGGGTTATGGCGGCAAGACCTTCCAGCTTGGCGCTCCGCGCCTTGGCGCGATCGCCATGCGCGGCGGCCAATGCATGCTCGATGGATGCAAGTCGCATCGCCCGGACGCGGGCCGGGCCCGGCATGCTCGCGATGCGCGCGATCGAGGCCGGCGCCGCAGCACTTATCGTCGCTTTTGGGACATTGCTCCTGCCGGGTTACATGGCCAGCGAGCGACTCTGGATGTTCACCGGGTAGAGTGCGCCGCAAGCACCTGGAGCTGTCGCTCATCGGCGTGCTTGCATTCCGCAATGATAGTCTCCGTCATCGCGCCGATCCCCGAGGTGACGCCTCTGCTATCCACCCCGCGTCGGTCTAAGTGCCAGCCTGTGAGCACATTGGGCGACGATTTGATCGAATTGCTTACTCGAGCAAGTGAGGCCGAGTTACAGTTTCGGTGCGGACGCGCATATCGCGCTGTAAAATAAAGCAAAATTGGCGCGACACGGCCGATGAAGATGGGCACTATTGTTTCGCCGCACGATGATGGAGCGGCACAAGCATGCGCTGCGGCCAGCGAATGCATTCATTCGCGGACCGCAGACGCTATGGCTATCGTGGTGCCATTCCTTACTCAGGCCGCGAAGATGAAGCGTGTCCCCGTATAGGAGCGCAGCAGCTTGTTCGGCATCTCGGCTTTGGCCATTTCGTAGAATGGCTCACCAGTGCAGTGCAGTGGAATTACGTACTCGATTTCCATGCTCTTCAGCGCAGCGATCGTGTCGCGCACATAGTCTTCCTTGTAAGGCGCAAGGTGGAACCCGCCAATCACGGCATAAACCTTGTTGATGCCCGAAGCCGCCTGTGCCTGCTTGATCGCGTTGATCACCCCGCGATGACTGCAGGACGTCAATACGATCAATCCGCGGCCTTTTAGATTGAATGCTGTCGCGATCTCATGCCGGAACTGGTCCGGGATGACTGCCTTCGTCCGTTCGTCCTCCGGAAGCCGCTCGGCATAGCAGCCAAAGCCGTGGTCGACGCCGATCTTCATGGCGCTGGGCGACAGCAATTTCTCAAAGCTCGCCTGGCCGATGTGGCCGGTGGTGAAGCCGTGGTCGGCGATGAGGGCCGGTTCTTCTGCGTATGTGACCGCAACATTGGCGTCTTCCAGTGCCTTGCGATCCAAGGCTCCGAAGTCGCCGCGTACCGGCGGAGCTGTCCATTCGCGCGAGCAGAATGCCTCCTCGCCGCCGACGTAAATCGGCAGCTTGGCTTTCAGCTTGCTGTTGTTTTGCCGTAAAAAGCCGGCGAGGCCGCCAAAATGATCGTAATGACCGTGGCTCAAGACAAGGGCGTCAAGCGCGGCCGGATCGATGCCTACGAGATTGGCGTTGTTGACCAGCGCGTCCGGTGTGAAGCCGAAATCCATCAGGACATTTCGTGTTTCAGTGCCGCGCTGCGACTCGACGTGCATCGACAGTCCGAACTCACTGATCAGCGTTTTGCCCGGCGGCTTGCCACCGCCGATGCCCCAGCCGAAGTGTTCGATCTCGACATCAGAAACCTTCCGGCTCGGCGCGACAGCGAATTGATAGCTGTCGACCACCACGCATACCGCCACACGGTCAATCTCGGGCACCTTGCCGGCAATCGTTTCCGCGCGCACTGGCTTCGCGCCGCCCATCAACGTCGCCACAATAGCGCTGAACAGGACAGCACCGCCACCGCACACCACGTCGCGTCGATGAATCGCATTGCACTGGCAAATTAACATGATCAAATCCTCCCCTGCGTGACCTCTGCTGCCGCAAGGCGTCACGTGGAAACGCACTCCAGGGCGGAGGCGTTGGGGTGCCGAACACACCAGCGTCTGGCAGCCCGCACACCGAGGATTAGGGGCATCCTATCCCGCGCTTGCCACCGTGGCGAGTCTCATTCTGCCTCGGCGAGGCCAAGCGCAGTTTCGACTTGCTGCAAATAGACAGTCACCAATCAGGATAGCGAGATGCAATCGCACGGAGCCGCGCAAGGTCGTAATGCGCGCCTTAGAACTCAAGAACATGCGGATCTTGTTGTGTCGCCGTGTCGAACTCGGACGAGCGTGAGCGGCGGCCTGCGAGCGCTACTCCGACCGCTTATCGAAACGATCGCTGGGCTTAGACTGGCGAACTTCCGACTGACGTCGTCAGCTGCCAAGCTATCTGAACTTGCCGACGATTTTCCTTCACATCTGCTTACTGGCTCGAACGTGGCAAAGCTGGAGTTTCGGTTCGCGCGCGCATATCGCGCTGTAAAAATAGAGGAAATTGGCGCGCCACGAAGAAATCACCTGCAAACACTAGCTTTGCTCGTCTTGGCTAGCAAATTCGTACTACGTAGCCAGTTTCGGGATCTCGCGTTCAATCAATCGCAGGAATCGGGTGTTGCGCCTCCGGGATTCGAACCTACTCGCGTGCCATTCCTCGCGGCGAGGGATTGCGTACGAACGGCGGCTCTTGACGAACTACCGAGGGTCCACGTCTCGAGTTAGGCTGCCCTTCGGTAGGAAAACAAGACTTCGGAAATAGTGGGTCTCGCGGTGTAGCGGACCCCCGCTACCATGCGTGACCCATTATAGTGACCCCTCGGGAAACACGTTCCCGACGGTCCCGGGCTCGCCCTTTGTTCCCTGCTTCGAGGACAGCTCAAGCCTGCGGAATCCAGCTCCGCAGCGCGGACAAGTTGTGTCGCCTTTTTTCATGGCATGCCCAATCTCGTCTCGATGGAAGCCGAGTTTAACGTGGACTGAGTGACGGAACTAGGGCAATCGTTCCGCACTCGCGGTCCTTTGAAGCGTATGACTTGTCTTCGAATCGTCATCCCGCTTTGTCTTGTTTGAGTATTGCTCGAAGCTATCGGCTAGGTTTTGCCGCGACTCGGCTTTTCCGGCGGTCGCCTCGATTTACTTACACAAGCGACTGTGGCCGTTAGCGTTCAGGCCCTTCATGTCGCTCGAACAGGATGCGCTGGGCTGCGCCTTCGAGGTCGTCATATTGGCCGCTCTTCAGCGTCCACATGAAGGAGGCGAGACCAGCGAGACCGAGACCAATGGCGATCGGCACGAGAAAGAAGAAGTCGATCATTTCAATGCCCCGAGTATGAAAGGCGCTTCCGGGCGGCGGATGTCTCTTCGCTCGCGTCGTTTCGACACCCGGACATCGAGACGCAACGCATTGGCCACGACCGTGACTGATGACAGCGACATTGCGACGGCCGCCAGCAGCGGCGTAACTCCGCCGAACACGGCGAGCGGGATCGCCACGATGTTATAGGCGATCGCAAGCATGAAATTTTGCCGAACCAGCGCACCGGTCGCGCGGGAAATCGCGATCGCCTGCGGGACGGACTGAAGGCTGTCGCGCAGGAACACGAGGTCGGCGGCGTTGCGGCCGATATCTGATGCCGACGCCGGCGCCATCGAGACGTCGGCCGCCCGCAGCGCGGGCGCGTCGTTCAGACCGTCGCCGACCATCAGTACCTTGTTGCCGGCCTGCTTCAGTGCTGAAATGTGCTGGATCTTGTCTTCCGGTCGGGCATCAGCGGTCCAGGTCAGGCCCAGCCGCTTGGCGATTCCTCGTACGCGCTGGTCCCTGTCGCCAGACAGGATTTCCACAAAAGCTCCTGATTTCCTCAGTTCGGCGACAGTTTCTTCTGCGCCAGGGCGCAATGTGTCGTCGAGGCAGAAATAGGTCATGCCTTTACCGTTGATCGCGAGCGCGATGGCTGCATCGTGGTGTCTCTCGCAGGAACGTCTGTCCGCAACTGCCCACTCGGGCCGTCCCAATCGGTAGACATCGGTACCGCGCCGCGCTTCGAGACCGAAGCCCGGATGCTCTGACACCGCATCGAAGGTGATCTGCCGGCGATCGTTCCCCAGGGCGGCCAACGCCTGCGAATAGGGATGGCGAGAGTGCATGGCGAGTGCGGCGGCCAGGGCGAGCCTATCGGGTGCAGTGTCGCCCTTTGTCGTGAGCCGTGGCTGGCCGGCGGTCAACGTCCCCGTCTTGTCGAAGACCACAACGTCGACGTCGGCAAGCTTTTCCAGCGCACTGCCGTCCTTGATCATGATGCCCTTGTCGAACAGCCGCCGGGCGGCAACGACATGGACCATCGGAACAGCAAGGCCAAGCGCGCAGGGGCAGGTGATAATCAAGACGGCGATCGCGATGGTGATAGCGCGGTGGGCGTCGCCGGAGGCGATCATCCAGCCAAGGAACGTCAGAAACGCGACGGAGTGAACGAGCGGCGCATAGAGTTGCGCGGCGCGGTCGGCGATCCGGCGATAGGCCGATCGGCCGGTTTCCGCCGCTTCCATCATCCGCTTCATCTCGGCGAGGAACGACTGATCCATCGTCGCGGTCGCGACGATGGTCAGCGGCCCGGTCAGATTGAGGATGCCGGCCTGCAGTTCTGTGCCTTCGGCCGCGGGCTGCGGCGCGCTCTCGCCCGACACCAGGGAGTGGTCGAGCTCGGACGTACCCTTGATCACGCGTGCATTGACGGGGACGCGTTCGCCGGCGGCGAGCAGGATCGTCATTCCCGGCACAATCTGCTCGATCGCCAGATAGGCTTGTGTGCCGTCCGGCCGCAAAACCAGTGCGCCGCGCGCCGACAAACGCGCCAGTCCGCCGACCGCCTGCCGCGCCCGCTCTCGCATCACATAGTCCAGCGTCCGGCCGATCAGAAGGAAGAACAGAAGCGACACCGCAGCGTCGAAATAAGCGTAGGGACCATGATGGATGGTTTCGTACAGGCTCATAGCGAAGGTGAGCAGGACGCCGATCGAGATCGGGACGTCCATATTGGTCCGGCCCTGCTTCAGGCTGCGCCAGGCCGAGCGGAAGAAAATCCGGCCGGAATAGATGAGCGTCGGAAAGGCGATCAACGCCGAAATCCAGTGGAAGAGATCGCGAGTTTGCGCTTCCGCGCCAGCCCAGACCGATACCGACAGGAGCATGATGTTGCTGGAGGCGAAGCCTGTGACCGCCAGCGCGCGCAGCAGGTGGACCAACACCGCGTCCTTTTTGCCAGCGCCGACATCGTGGACGTGAGCCTTATAGCCGATGGCGTTCAGCGCCCGTATGATTGGTGGAGGGGAGTCTCCGCGCCAAAGGACGGTGACCCGCCGTGTCGACAGATTGGCCCGCGCTTTCGCTACGCCCTCGAGCTTGCTGAGCGCCACCTCGATCTGCTGCAGGCATCCGCCGCAATGGATTTCGGGCACCGACAAGTCGGTCTGACGCAGCCCGTCGTGGACCGCCTGGCTCGCGAGCAGGATCTCGTCATCCGGGGTTATGACCTGATGCAGATAGAGTTCGGCGCCGGGTGCGCAGCAACTCATGGGATCGGCTCCGTCGTTCCGCGGGAAGTCACTCCGTTTCCGGTTGCGCGGCGCGATAGGCGTGCCAGGTGGCGTGACCGAGCAGCGGATAGATCATGACGAGCCCCAGCATGCCTGTGGCAAGGCTTGCCAGAAACAAAGCAAGCACGATGGCCGCCCAGATCAAGAGGACCCGCAAATTGTTCCAGACCAGCGCCATGCTGGAGCCCATCGCGGTGAACGCATCGATGCGCTGGTCGAGCAGCATCGGAATCGAAAAGGCGCTGATCGCGAAGGAGAACGCCGCGAACAGGCCGCCGACGGCGGTACCGACGATCAGCATCGCCCAGCCGATGCCGGTGGTGAACAGCATCGACGCGATGCGATCGAGGCCCGGAAATGCCACCATGCCGAAGAACAGGGCATAGATCAGCACGGCCGCACGGATCCACACGATCATCAACAGGCAGAGCAATACGCCGGTGAACAGGATCTGACCGCCGGAACGCGGCCTGACGAAGAAGATGTTTTGCCAACGTAGCGGCAGGCCTTCTTCGATCCGGCGA
The DNA here is from genome assembly GCF_029990105.1 of Bradyrhizobium sp. Arg237L. Taxonomy (NCBI): domain Bacteria; kingdom Pseudomonadati; phylum Pseudomonadota; class Alphaproteobacteria; order Hyphomicrobiales; family Nitrobacteraceae; genus Bradyrhizobium; species Bradyrhizobium sp. Arg237L. The sequence continues at coordinate 105,746 of NZ_JAQMIL010000009.1, forward strand.
CTCTTCTCGTAGAGCCCGACGGCCAGGATCGGGCCGATCACCATGAAGCCCGCAAAGAGCGGAAACAGGATGTAGTCGCGCTTGAGGGCAACCAGGCCCGCCACCAGCCCGACCGAGATCGCAAGAATGATCACCCCATAGGCTAGGCTCAGCGGCATCTGCGTCAAGAAATCCCGCCAGCCTTGCGCCAACCATTTGAAAGGATCGGCCGTCGTCAATGGTCGGACCCATGGGTTGCCCATCGAGAGCGGCGGCGCGACCGAAGGAAGCATCGTCATCGCTCGTGTCCTTCTGCAGATGTGCGGATGGCGGGCGGCGAGCAGGACGATTTGGCCGCGTAGTACAGGTCGGGCGCATCACGGGCGTCGCCCTGACGGAGATGGCTGACGCAGGCCGGCTGCGAGGTCGATGCGACATAGATGAGGTGGGTGTTGGCGGCCAGGACGGCGATCACGCCGCACACGACTACAACCCACACGCAGATGTTCGCCCTGCTGGCACTGCGTCGGTCGATGGCGAGTTCGTTCATTGGCCAGCCATCCTCTTGTCGACGAGGTAGAGCGTCAGGATCTTGCGATCGAGTTTGGACAATCGGTTTTCCCAGGTCGGCATGTGTCCCTGGCGGCCGCCCCAGACCGTGCTATGGATGGTTTCGAAATCGCCGCCATAGATCCAGAAACTGTCGGTCAGGTTGGGCGCGCCGACCTCCGGATTGCCCTTGGCATCAGGACCGTGACAGGCGACGCAATTGGCGGAGAAGATCGCTTTGCCAGCCTCTACCTTCGCGGGATCGACGTCCTTCGCGCCTGGATGCGACAAGAAATAGACAAAGCTGACCACATTGACGACGTCCTGGCGAGGCAGCATCTGATCGCGGCCGAAGGCCGGCATTTGCGAGACATGTGTGTCGGGGTGAGCCGAGTTGATGCCGACGCGAATGGTATTGAAGATATCTTCGGGCTTGTCGCCCCATAACCAAGAGCTCGTCGTCAGGTTCGGAAAGCCCGGGCCTCCCTTGGCGTCAACGCCGTGGCATACGGCGCAATTGTTGCCGAAGAGGGCGCGACCGGTGCCCCGTACGATCTCCATCAGAGGCGGATCGGACTGGATCGCCGCAAAATCCTCAGTCTCGATCCTCTTCGTCCAGACGCTGCGTTCGACCGCGGCCTCCTGCAAGGAGGCTGCGACAAGCTTTCGCTGATCGATGCCGAGCAGCCCCTTGGTGTAGGTCACGCCGAGCGGCCAGGCCGGCATCAGCACCCAGTAGCCGACCGAGAACAGGAAAGCCAAACTCAGGAAGAAATACAGCACGCGCGGGACCGGCGTGTTCAACTCCCTCAAGCCGTTCCATTCATGGCCGGTCGTGAGATAGCCAGTATAGCTGTCGCGATCTGGTTGCTCTACCGCCATGGTCCCGCCTCATCGCGAAAGATGGATTGCGCGGCATCATCGAAACGCTTCTTGTTCGACGGCCACATCGCATAAATCACCACCGCGACTGACAGCGCGATCAGGTAGAACAGCCCGAACGATTTTGAGATGCCGACGAGCAATGCATGTTCGACGATCATTGGCCTGCCCCTGCTTGTGCAACCGATTTATGCGCAGCGTCAGTCAGCCGGCCGAGGACCTGAAGATAGGCAACGAGCGCGTCCATTTCGGTCAGGTAGCTGGGTCGGCCGTCGAATGCGCGCATCGTGGTGGCCTTGCCGTACCGCTTGGTCACGCCGTCCGCTAACGGCGAATCCGGATTGGACTGCGCGTAGGCGTCAAGCGCGGCATTGGCGATCATCTCTTCGGTGTAGGGTACGCCGACCGCGCGCTGGGCTTTCAGGTGAAGGCCGAGATCGTCAATGCGCAGTTCGGTCATGAGCAACCATCCGTAGGCCGGCATCACCGAGACCGGCACCACGTCGCGCGGATTGTTGAGGTGAGCGACGTGCCACTGGTCGGAATATTTCTCTCCGACCCGCGCCAAGTCCGGCCCGGTGCGCTTCGAACCCCACAACATCGGATGGTCGTACTTGGATTCGACCGCGAGCGAATACGGGCCGTAGCGGTCGACCTCGTCACGAAGCGTGCGGATCATCTGCGAATGGCAGGCGTAGCAGCCTTCGCGGATGTAGATATTGCGGCCGGCGAGCTCGAGCGGCGTGTAGAGCCGCATGTCGGGAGCGTCTTCCACGGTCTGGTGAATGGTGAAGAGCGGCGCAATCTCGACCAGACCGCCGATGCTCGCGACGACGATGATACCGAGCGTCAGACCGATCGCCTTGCTTTCCAGCCGGTAATGCAATCCGAAGAACGACATGGCGTTTCACTCCGCGGCCCGCAGGGCGCCGCCGCCGACCACGGCCGGTTGCGGAATGTCGGCGGCTAGGTCCGTCACCGCGCTGGGCACCTTGATGGTCATCCAGATGTTGTAGGCGCCGACGCAGCCGCCCATCAGGAACAACAGGCCGCCGACCGCGCGCGCGATGTAGTACGGATGCATAGCGACCAGCGTGTCGATGAAGGAAAAGGCGAGCGTGCCGCTCTCATTGTAGGTCCGCCACATCAGTCCCTGGACGATGCCCGAATTCCACATCGCGAACACGTAGATGACGGTCCCGGCCAGCGCGAGCCAGAAATGCGCTTCGACGAGCTTTGGCGAATACATCTGCTCGCGTTTCCAGAGCCAGGGTACCGTGGCATAGATCGATCCGAAGGTGATCATCGCGACCCAGCCAAGCGCGCCGGCGTGGACATGGCCGATGGTCCAGTCGGTGTAGTGCGAGAGCGAATTCACCGAGCGGATCGCCATGAACGATCCTTCGAGGGTGGTGAGGCCGTAGAACACTCCCGCCACCATCATGAAGCGCAGCGTGGCGTCGTCGCGCACCTTGTCCCAGGCGCCGTTCAGCGTCAGCAGCACGTTGCCGGCGGACGCCCATGAGGGGATGAGGAGCATCAGCGAAAAGGTCATGCCGAGCGTCTGCACCCACTGCGGCAGCGCAGTGTAGTGCAGGTGATGCGATCCGGCCCACATGTAGAAGAATGTGATGCCCCAGAAGCTGATGATGGACATCCGGTAGGAGAAGATCGGACGACCCGCCCGCATCGGGAGGAAGTAGTACATCATGCCGAGGAAGCCGGCGGTAAGGAAGAATGCGACGGCGTTGTGTCCGTACCACCATTGCGTCATGGCGTCCTGAACACCCGAAAAAGCCGAGTAGCTCTTGGCGTGGCCGAGCGAGACCGGAACAGCCAGATTGTTGACGATGTGCAGGATCGCCACCACCAGGATGAACGCCATGTAGTACCAGTTGGAGACGTAGATGTGCGGCTCCTTGCGCCGCGCCAGCGTGCGCAAGTAGACCAGGAAGTACACGACCCACACCACTACCAGCCAAAGGTCGGTGTACCATTCAGGCTCGGCGTATTCTTTGGACTGGGTGATACCCATCATGTAGCCGGTGACGGCGAGCAGGCAGAACAGGTTGTAGCCGTACACCACGAACCACGGGCTCACCTGGTCCGGGAGGCGGGCGCGTGAGGTGCGCTGCAGCACGTAGAACGACGTCGCGATCAGCGCGTTGCCGCCGAAGCCGAAGATCACGGACGTGGTGTGGACCGGCCGCAGCCGGCCAAAGCTCGACCAGGCGACCCCAAACGTCAGGTCGGGCTCGACAAGCTGCCAGGCGACCCAGTCGCCGACCGCAAGCCCAACCACGGCCCAGATCATCGCAAGGACGATGGCGACCTTGCTGGGATCATCGTAGTAGTGCGCAAGCCGCTCGTCGGATGGCGCCGGCGCGAAGTAGCTTTCGCCGATGCGAAAGATCGTGAGAATGCCCGCAAGGAAAACAAGGGCGCCGTGAATGCCCATCGCGTCATCGCGTCCGACCAGGATCATCAGGGCGCCACAGACCGCCACGGCCGCGCTGATCATGATCGCGTACTGCCGTTCGATTAAGGTAAGCTGGGCGATCATGGCGGCTGCCCCCGCGCAGTTCTTGAGGAAGATGCGCCACGAATTTGGCTGACGTGACCGCCGGTTTCGCGAAGCCGCTTGCCGATTCGAGAACGTCTTTGCTGCGTTCTGCCGACACGAGAACGCGCAACGAGCGGTCATTCACGCCCAGAAGCCTTACGGCAGTGGATCGCGGCAAGCGACTCTTCGGAGAGCCCAAAACGTGTGGGTTCGGCGTTGTTGGTGCGTAGCAGCAAAAGTGGATTGTCGGGAGGATGACGCTGGCCGTCGTCCCGCAAAGGGAGCAAGATCGGTGAAGACCTCTGCCGGAGATAACGGCAGACTGTCCGGTTCAGACCCGGTCGATGGCCGTTTCGGACCTTCACAAATGCCGAGCGTCACGCGACGCTTCAGGCCAATGTCACGCGTGAACGGTCGCGCAGCAAACGGCAGACCCGGCGATCCGCGCGATCGAAAGAGCGGACGTCGCAAGGGCCGAAGGGAGAAGCAAGCTCGAGGGAGGCCGCCATGGTCGGAAGGCTGATTCAGGTCGCTAAATCCGCCTATCAATATCCGCTCATCTTCAAGCAGTTATGGCACACGCCGCTACTGCAGTCGCCGGATCAGGAGATCGTTTATTGCGACCGAAGGCGTCTCACCTATCGACAGGTCGGCGAGCGGGTCAGCCGGCTCGCCTCGGCCCTGAGCAAGCTAGGCGTCAAGCCGGGCGACACGGTCGGCGTTCTCGACTGGGACAGCAACCGTTTCCTGGAAGCCTTCTTTGCGATCCCGATGATGGGGGCGGTGCTGCAGACGGTCAATGTCCGTCTCTCGCCCGAACAGGTTGCCTATACGATCAATCACGCCGGCGCCTCGACGCTCCTCGTCAATGACGACTTCGTCGGCCTCCTCGAAGGCCTGATGCCGCAGTTGCCGAGGGTCAACACGCTGGTCGTGATGTCGGACCGGCGCGCGCCGGAAACAGGGAGCCTTACTTTTGTCGGGGAATATGAGGACCTGTTGGCCGCGGCCTCGCCGGACTACGACTTTCCGGATTTCGACGAGAATACCCAGGCGACCACCTTCTACACGACCGGCACGACCGGGTTGCCGAAGGGAGTCTATTACAGCCATCGGCAGCTTGTGCTGCATTCGCTCTGTGAACTTGCGTTCTTTGGCATGGCGACCCGTCAGGGCCGGTTCTCGCGCGACGATGTCTACATGCCGATCACACCGATGTTCCACGTGCATGCCTGGGGGTTCCCATGGGCGGCGACGGTTGCGGGCGTCAAGCAGGTCTATCCCGGACGTTATGATCCGGCGATGCTGCTGAAGCTGATCAAGAGCGAAGGCGTTACCTTCACCCATGGCGTCCCCACGATCCTGCAAATGCTGCTCAACGCCGCGGCGGCGGCGAAGACCGATCTTGCGGGCCTGAAGATGGTCGTGGGCGGCTCGGCCTTGCCGAAGGCGTTGGCCAAACAGGCTATGGCCGCGGGGGTCGATATCTTTGCCGGCTACGGCATGTCCGAGACCGGCCCGATTGCCGCGGTGGCTCACGTCATGTCGAGAGACCTCAGCGGCGATCCGGACCAGGAGATAGAGTTCCGGACCAAGGCGGGAATGGCGGCGCCGCTGGTCAACCTTCGTATCGTCGATGAGGACATGAAGGATGTCCCCCATGACGGGAAGTCGGCGGGAGAGATCGTGCTTCGCTCTCCCTGGCTGACGCAGGGCTATTTCGACAATCCCGAAGGTTCCGAGCAGCTTTGGGCCGGTGGCTATCTGCATACCAACGACATCGCCGTGGTGAGCCCCGGTGGCTATGTGCACATCACCGACCGCCTCAAGGACGTCATCAAGACCGGCGGTGAATGGGTGTCGTCTCTGCAGATCGAAGACTTGATCACGCAGTGTCCCGGCGTCTTGGAGGCCGCCGTGATCGGCGTCAAGGATGACCGCTGGGGTGAGCGGCCGCTGGCCCTGGTGGTGAAGGAAACAACCGGTGCAGGCGGGGCGACGGATGTTGCCGTGAAGGCCCACCTGAAGGTGTTCGCCGACAGGGGCGTCATCTCGAAATATGGAATCCCCGAGAAGATCCTTTTCATCAACAGCATTCCCAAGACGAGTGTCGGCAAGATCGACAAGAAGGTGCTGCGCGAGAAGTACGGCGACATGTAACCGCTCGGCATCCATGAGCGCATCGAGGAGTTGACAGATGAGCAACCTCACACTTGCCGCTCTCGGCGAACGCGTTGGACAGGAGCTTGGTCTTTCCGATTGGGTCACGATTGATCAGGCACGGATCGATACCTTTGCATCCTGTACCGGCGATAATCAGTGGATCCATGTCGACGTCGAGAGGGCGAGGCAGGAAAGTCCCTTCCGCGGTCCGATCGCGCACGGCTATCTGACGCTCTCGATGGTCGCTCCGCTGGCGATGGAGGTCGGTGTCATCCCGAAGGATGCTGCCGCCGGCCTGAACTACGGCATCGACAAGGTCCGCTTTCTCGCGCCGGTGCCCGCCGGCGCGCGCGTCAGGCTGCGCGTCGTTCTCGCCGGGATCGAGCCGAGAGAGGGTGGGCAGGTGATCATGAAGACTCAAAACACGCTGGAAGTGGAGGGATCGGAGAAGCCGGCCCTGATTGCCGAGACGCTGGCGCTACTGATTCCCGCGAAGGGAGCAGGACAACAATGAGTGCGGAGAAGCGCGAGCAGATATCGCCGACGCCGGGGATATCCGAGGAAGCGTCCAGAAATACGCTGGCGCTCAATCCCCTTGTTGGCATTCAGGGGCAGGATCTGGTCGAAAGCGCGGGTATCCTGTTCAAGGCGGTTGTCAACGAGCCGAAAGTCGCCACCGAACAGTGGCTTTCCTTCCTGGGTGAGCTGGGCTCGATCGTCGCCGGCAAATCCGAGCGGACGCCGAAGGCGGGCGACAGGCGGTTCTCTGATCCCACCTGGAAGGAGAGTGCGCTGCATAGCGGACTACTGAGGGCCTATCTTGCCTGGGGTGACGCGGTCAACGGCTTCGTCGACAAGACGAGCCTCAGCCAGATCGACAAGGCGCGGGCACATTTGATCACGGAGATCCTGGTTGACGCCGTCGCTCCGACCAACGCAATCCTGACCAATCCGGCGGCAGTTCGAAAATTCGTCGATACCGGCGGCCAAAGCCTATTGCACGGGCTGAAGAACTATCTCGATGACCTCGCCAGGAATGGCGGCATGCCGTCGATGGTGGATCAAACCGCCTTCGAGGTTGGCAAAAACCTCGCGACGACGCCGGGCGCGGTCATATTCCGCAACGACTTGCTGGAGCTCATCCAGTACGCGCCGACAACAGAGAAGGTCTGGAAGCGACCGCTGGTCGTCACCCCTCCACAGATCAACAAATATTACGCGCTCGATCTTTCGCCCGACAAGAGCATGGTTCGCTTCCTGCTCGAGAGCGGAATTCAAACCTTCTGCGTAAGCTGGCGCAATCCGACCGCGGCCAACCGCGACTGGGGTCTGGACACCTATGTGGCCGCGCTTGACGGAGCTGTTGACGCAGCGCGCGAGGTCACCGGCTGCGACGATATCTCGATGATGGGATCCTGCTCCGGCGGGATCACCGCGACGGCGTATCTTGCGACGCTGGGCAGCGCGGCGGAGCTGAAAATCAGGAACATGGTCCTGGCAGTCTGCCTGCTCGATCCGAACACCGCCGAGGAGAGTGCGTTCGGTTGCCTGATGACGCCGGAGACGATGCGGGCCGCCAAGGAGAGCTCCCGCCTTCGCGGAATCGTCGACGGCCACGATCTCGCGCGGATGTTCGCCTGGATGCGGCCCAACGACCTGATCTGGAATTACTGGGTGAACAATTACCTGCTGGGCAACCAGCCGCCGGCCTTCGATATCCTGTACTGGAATGCTGATACAACCCGTCTTCCAGCCCGCCTGCACCGTGATTACCTCGATCTCTATTTCACCAATCCGTTCGTCAGCGCCGGCAAGCTCACGCTGAGCGGCAAGACCATCGACATGAGCAAGGTGAAGGCCGACAGCTACGTCATCGCTGGAGTGACTGACCACATCACGCCGTGGAAGGGGGTCCACAGGACCGCGCAGATCATGGGCGACGCGACAACCTTCGTGCTGTCGAACAGCGGTCATCTGCAGAGCCTGCTCAATCCCCCGACCAATCCGAAGGCTTCATTCATGATCGGGCCGGTCAATCCGGCCGGCCCTGACGCTTTCCTTGCGACGGCCGAGAAGCGGAAGGGAAGCTGGTGGCTCGATTGGCGGGACTGGCTCCATCCGCGCTCGGGCGAGGAGGTGAGCGCGCCCGCGTCGCTTGGCAGTGAACGCCATCCCGTCCTTGGACCCGCGCCGGGGACCTACGTCTTTGACTGACGACCGCACCAGCGCCGACCAATCGATCAGCCGGAAGCCGAGCTCGACCGCTATGAATCCGAACGAGATTGAGGTCCGACAAATTACGATTGGCGCGCAGTCATTGCGGGTTGCGATCAAGCGTGGGACCGGCGACAGCCGACCGCTTCTGCTGTTCAACGGAATAGGGGCAAACTGGGAGCTCGCGAGGCCGTTCCTTGAGGCGCTCACCAGAACGACAGCGATCATCTTTGACGTGCCCGGCGTTGGCGGATCGCCGCGACCTCTGCTGCCGTATCGCCCGTCGACGCTCGCGCGGCTCGCCGCCGACCTCGTCGCGGAGCTCGGTTACCATGAAATCGACGTCGCCGGCGTGTCCTGGGGAGGCGGCATCGCGCAGCAATTCGCGCATCAATATCCAAAGCTGTGCCGGCGACTGGTGCTCGCCGCGACCGCGCCAGGGGCCATCATGGTGCCGGCGCGCCCTTCGGTGCTGTGGATGATGGCGACGCCGCGCCGCTATGTCGACAAGGAATACTTGAGCAGGATCGCGCCGGACATCTACGGCGGCGCGTTTCGCAAGGACCCGTCCTTGATCCGCCCCCATGCGGAAGCGATGCACGGCGCACGCAACTTGGGCTACCTTTATCAGCTTCTCGCCATGGTCGGATGGACGAGCCTGCCATGGCTCTGGTCGTTGCCGCAGAGAACGCTCGTTCTGATGGGCAGCGACGATCCGCTAGTCCCGCCGATCAACGGCCAAATAATGGCGCGGCTGATCCCGAACGCCGAACTCCGCATGATCGACGACGGACATTTGCTTATGGTGACGAAGCCGGGGGAAACCGCGGCCCTTATCGAGGAATTTCTGGCCGACGAGCGCGAACGGGGCGAGCCGGAGCGTGTCCGCTTTCGCAAAGGGGCGGCCGAATGAGACATCTCTTGCCGAAACCGGATGGCGAACGCGCATAACCTAGGCACAGCGAGAAGGGAGGAAATCATGACGGATGCGACCTCACCATTCATTCCAGGGAGGACCCCATGGCGAACGCGCAGGCAAAGCTGACGGAGAAACCGGGTTACGTACCGCCGCCGATTGACGGCGACTTCTACAGGATCGCAAGCATGCTGAACAATGAGGAGCGTGCGTTGCTTGGGCGCGTTCGCGCCTTCACGGAAGGCGTGGTCGCGCTTGTGATCGAGGACTATTGGGGTCGTGATGAATTTCCGTTCGCGATCATTCCCAAGATGGCCGAAATCGGCATAGGTGGCATCGGCTACCAGGGGTATGGGGCGGCCGGAGGCAGCTGGCTGTTGAACGGCTTTGTCGCGATGGAGCTGGCGCGCGTGGATGCGTCCGTCGCGACGTTCTGGGGGGTGCACACCGGGCTGTCGGCGGGATCGATCTATCTGTGCGGCGACGAGGAGCAGAAGCAGCGTTGGCTGCCGGCCATGATGCGCTTCGATTCAATCGGCTCCTTCGGTTTGACCGAGCCATTGGTAGGCTCAGCAACGTCGGGCGGAATGATGACGTCCTGCCGCCGTGAGGGCGACAGCTGGATCCTCAACGGCCAGAAGAAATGGATCGGCAACGCCACCTTCGCCGACATCAACGTGATCTGGGCGCGTGAGGAGGGCTCAAACCAGGTCAAGGGCTTCGTCGTCGGAAAGGACAATCCGGGCTTCTCGGTCGAGAAGATAAGGACCAAGATGGCTTTGCGGGTCGTTCAGAACGGGCTGATCACCCTGAAGGACTGCCGCGTTCCCGAGGCGGATCGCCTGCAGAACGCCAACACGTTCAAGGACACGGCAAAGGTCTTGAGAATGACCCGCACCGGGGTGGCGTGGTTCGCCGTGGGCTGCCAGATGGGCGCCTACGAGCATGCGCTGCGTTACGCCACCGAGCGAATGCAGTTCGGCAGGCCGATCGGCGGCTTCCAGCTCGTTCAGGATCTCCTGGTGCGCATGCTCGGCAATGTCACATCGACCCAGGCGATGATGCTGCGACTCGGGCAGTTGCAGGATGAGGGCGTGATGCAGGACGAGCACGCCTCGCTCGCAAAAGCGTTCTGCACCGTGAAGTGCCGCGAGACGGTCGGCTATGCCCGCGAGCTGCTCGGCGGCAACGGCATCCTCCTGGAGAACCACATCGGGCGCTTCGTGGCCGATGCGGAGGCAATCTACTCCTATGAGGGGACCAGGGAGATGAACACCTTGATCGTCGGCAAGTCCATCACCGGATTGAGCGCTTTCGTATGACGAGATAGGGTTTGCACTGGCGCGTGCCCACTATTGGACCTCCGCGCCAGCCATCATCAGTCCCGAAATCGTGCCGTAAACAGCGATCCAGGCGGCGCGAATCTCCGGCGTGAACTCGTCGCCAAGGAATTCTGCGAGCGTCAAGAGCAGTGCATTGGCAACCTTGTCGTAATCGGTCGAAATTGCCCCATAGTGGCAGTGACGCGTTCCGAGGGCGCGCACGCCGCCCTCGATCTCGGTTATCCGGTTCAGTCCTTTGACGAGAGAACTCAGCATCGACACCAGCATCCGTCTCTGGAGTGCGAGGTCGCTCTTGAACAAAGGGCGAAGTTCCGGATTGGCCTCGAACAGAATGCAGTAGAAGCGTTCGCCGAACGCGACCAAGCGCGGAGCGATCCGGTGGAACGATGACTGGACCAGGAGAGCGGGATCGGGGTTCGTGAATCCGTCGCAATGGTAAAGCACGGAGTCTTCCGACGTGCCTTTGAGCTGGAGCTTGTGGCTCGCGCCAACTCGAAGGGCGCCGGGCAGCTCGGCGACAATGCTGTCGCTCAGGAGTATCGAAGAATTGAGTTGCTTGGTCATGCGCTCGATTCGGCTGGCAACGTTCACGGTGTTGCCGATGACGGTGATCGGCCGCTTTCCTGGATGACCGATTCGGCCCAGGATGACCGGTCCGAAATGCACGCCGATGCCGAGACGAAGCGAGATGTTGAGATCGCGTTCGAACATCGGGGAGAGCCGCTGTGCGGCGTCTTGCATCGCGATCGCCGCACGAACGGCATTCCGGCACGCGACCGCCGGCCGCTCACCGCGGATGCCAAAGATCGCAAGCAGACCATCGCCAATGTATTTGTCGATGAATCCATTGTTGTTCAGCACGACTTCCGCCGCGGCCGCGAAGTGGCTGTTCAGGAAATAGACGACGTCGTAGGGTAAGCTCTTTTCCGTCTGACTGGTGAAGTTGCGGATGTCGCAAAAGAGGACGGCTACTTCCAGTTCCCGCTCCTCGACGCCGGAAGGTGCGCCCAGTTCATCGAGGTCAAGGACCACGATGTCCTGCGGGCTCTGCAGGAGCCGGCGCGCGACGAGGTCGCCGTGTACCCTGGTCTGACAGGCGAGGCGCGTAAACTCATCCCACCCGCGCTCCGATGCGACGCGCTCCTCGAGCGGCGTGCGGGCTGAGACATGCGTGAGGCCATCGAGGATCCTGACCCGGCAGGTCGTACAGCGTGCTTGGCCGCCGCACTGGTGGTGGTGCGGAATCCGGTTCTGGATCGACGCCTCGAGCAATGTCTGTCCATCGGCCACCTGGATCGTCGTTCCGTGAGAGTAGGTCACGCAATGCACGGCATCAGCTCCCTGCTTGCTCAATCCCCTTGCTCTCCGCGAACAATCGAAAACCGCGCCGCTGGCCGAAGGCCGCCAGCAAAGGATTCGCCGAGAAGCTCATTGTCACCGTTTGGAGAAAGCGCACGCCCGGTGCTTGCATCGGTTTGACGGCGGCGGAACGCTCTTGCTGTGTTTCCACGAACCAGGCGCGACGGTTTTGACCTTCGTAATCCCGAGAAAAGTGACCAATTCGAATGCGGCAAGGATGTTCTAGGCTTCGCAACCCCGTTCAAGAACGGCCTGGCAGGCCGCTCTATGCCCCTTGGGTCCGTAGGCGGGCTTCAGCAAGAGATCGTCAGATACGCCGATGACCACCGTTGTGACCGAGAAACTTCCGCGCGAGAGGGGATCGGCGTCCGCATCATTCTCACTGACGCGGAAGCGTGTCGTGATCATCGGCGGCGGATTTGCCGGGATTGCGGCGGCGCGCGCGTTGAGGAAGGCCGACGTCGAAGTCATCCTGATCGATCGGCGGAATCATCACATCTTTCAGCCGCTCCTCTACCAGGTCGCGACCGCGGTCCTGGCGCCTTCCGAGATCGCGACGCCGATCCGTCAGCTCGAGGCCAAGCAGAAAAATCTCGACGTGGTGCTCGCCGAGGTTACCGGCGTCAGCCTGAGCGCTCGCGTGGTCGAAGTGATCTATCCACGACTTGGCACCCGCAAGCTCGGTTTCGATTATCTCATCGTCGCTACAGGAATGCGTCCGAGTTATTTCGGTCATGACGAGTTCGCGCTGCATGCGCCCGGTCTCAAGAGACTCAATGACGCCGAAACCATCCGCACCAAGATTCTCAGCGCCTTTGAATTGGCCGAGGCTACCGAAAATGAAACGGAATGCGCCCGCCAGATGACGTTCGTGCTGGTTGGAGCCGGCCCGACCGGCGTCGAGCTTGCTGCGTCAATCGCGCAGATGGTCTCGATCACGCTACGCAACAATTTTCGCAGCATCGATCCGGCGAACAGCCGGATCATCCTGCTCGACGGCGGCAGCCGTATCCTGCCGAGCTTTGCCGAGCCGCTGTCAAAGAAGGTCGTGCGGCGTCTCACCAGGCTAGGGGTCGAGGTCAGGACCGGGCTGAAGGTCGAGACGGTCGACGAGCAAGGCGTCATCGCCAGTGGGGAACGCATTGCCAGCGCGACCGTGCTGTGGACGGCGGGAGTAGCAGCCTCGCCGGTCGTGAAAATGCTCGGCACCAAGACCGACCGGGCCGGGCGGGCTCTGGTCGGGCCCTTCATGGAGATCCAGGAGGCGGGTGACGTGTTCGTCGCCGGGGATGCGAGCTCGCTCACCCAGGACGGCCACGCCGTGCCCGGCGTCGCGCAGGCCGCAATCCAGCAGGGCCGGTTTGTCGGGCGATTGATCGCTAATCGCGTCAAAGGACGGAAGGATGGCCGTCCGTTCCTCTACCGCAGCAAAGGCAACATGGCGGTGGTCGGCAAGAATTTTGCGATTCTGGAGACTGGTCGCCTGCGGACCAGTGGCTTTGCGACGTGGATCGTGTGGGCTGTCCTCCATGTGCTCGCACTGCCGCAGCTTCAGAATCGGTTCAGGGTGCAGACGCAATGGTTCTGGTCATATCTGACCGGTCAACGCAGTTCGCGATTGATTGCGGAAGCGCCTCGTGCCGTCGAACTCATCAAGCAGAAAACCGGATCATGAACGCTTCATCTACCGCACTAAGAGCCGTCCGTTGGATTGTTCTCGCCGGTGTGCTGCTCGGTCTGGGCACGTTTCTCTGGTTTGCGACGCGGCCACCGCCATTGACCGTGCAAGGCGAGGTTTCGGCCAACCGCGTGGACGTTAGCCCCCGCGTCAATGGACGGGTCGCTGACCTCCGCGTCGATGTCGGCGACACGGTCCAGCGGGGCGCCTTGCTCGCGGAGCTGGACAGTCCTCAGCTGAAAGCCTCCCTCATTGCCGCACGCGCGGCCCTTGCGGTTGCCACGGCGGATTTCGATCGGGTCTACAGCACGCGGCCGGAGACGATCGCCGCCCGCAAGGCGGATCTCGCCGCGGCCGATGCCGATGTCGTGCTCAGCAAGGAAGTCTTCGACCGGCAGACGAGCCTGATCAGCAGCGGTTCGACGCCGCAGCAGCGCGTGGACGAGGCAACGCGGAACCTGGAAACCGCAACACGCCGGCGCGAGGCGGCCAAGGCTGCGCTTGACCTTGCCACCAAGGGAGCCAGCGACGAGGAGAAGGCGCTGGCGGCAGCACAGGTGAAGCAGGCCGAGGCGAGCCTGAACCAGCGCGAGGTCGACGTCTCGGAATTGACGTTGCGAGCGCCAGCGTCCGGCCAGGTCACCAGCCGCGTCGCCGAGCTCGGCGAAAACTTCAGCGCCGGCGCGCCGCTGTTCTCGCTGATCGACATGGGAGATCTCTGGTTCACCTTCAACCTTCGTGAGGACTTGCTCGCTGGGCTGAAAATCGACGACAAGTTCGAGGTCACGGTGCCCGCGCTGAAATCGCAGGTCATTCCGGTGCGCGTCACGATGATCAACGTGCAGGGCCAATACGCGACTTGGCGGGCAACGCGCGCGACCGGCGACTTCGACCTTCGGACCTTCGAGGTGCGGGCCAAGCCGTTGCAGCCGGTTGACGGGCTGCGGCCAGGCATGAGCGCGATTGCGGCGTGGCAAGCGCGGGTGCGCTGAGATGCAGCGTCGCGACCGCCAGCAGCCCGGATTTCCGCTGGTATTTTGGCGGGAGCTCGCCTGGTTGCGGCGGCGTCCGTTGCTCCTCATGCTCACCGTCGTCGTGCCGCTCGGCCTGATGCTGCTGTTGACGGCTATCCTGAGCGCGGGGATTGCCACGCGGCTGCCGATCGCGGTTCTTGATCTCGACGGGTCCGAACTCTCCCGTTCCGTCATCCGCGCGGTCGATGCCACGCCCGATACCGCCACCGTGCTTCATGTCGCCGAACTGTCGGAGGGGCGGCATCTGATCGTCGCGCGCAAGATCCGCGGCCTCCTGATGCTGCCGCGCAATCTGGAGCGCGACGTCTTTGCCGGCCGTCGTCCGGAAGTCGTTCTCTTCTACAACACCCAGACATTTACGGTCGGCAATCTGGTCTTGCGGGGCGTCAATAGTGCCATACCGACCGTCGCCGCGGGGATCCGGATCTCGCTCAGGACCGCGGAAGGGCAGCCGGTGGAGGAGGCGCAGGCCGCGATCACGCCGATCCCGCTGCAGACCCATGCGCTGTTCAACTCGACCCTGAACTATGTGCATTTCCTGCTCGCTGCGCTGTTGCCGGCGGTGCTGCAGACCGTCGTCGTGACCACGATGGCCTATGCCGTCGGCATTGATGTCGAGACACGTCATCGCTTTGCGATATTGCGACGCTTGGGCGGAGGACTCTTGCCGGCGATGTTTGGAAAGATGCTTCCGTATACGATCCTATTCCTGTCGATGCTTGGGATCGCCGATTTCGTGCTGTTCAAGTACTTGGAGCTGCCGCTGAGAGGCGATCCGGCAGTGCTCGTGATTGCCGGGATTGTCTTCGTCCTGGCCTGCCAGTTCATCGGAGCGCTGCTCGCGCTCTTGCTTCGGCCGGTGGCCGCGGCGGTGAGCATCGCCACGCTGTTGACGGCGCCGGCCTTCGGATTCATGGGCATCGGCTTTCCACGGCTTGGCATGAACGCTTTCGCTTATGGCTATGGCGAGCTGTTGCCGGGCACCTGGTACTTGATGGCCCGGATCGACCAGACCATCCGAGGAACGCCGCTCGATCTCTCGTGGAAGCCGGTGCTGGTACTGACCGGCTTTGTTGCCGTGCTCATCAGCCTCACCGCCATAAGGGTAAGGATCATGCGCCGATCTATTCCGGAGCACGCGGCATGAAGATGTTCCTCACCATCTTTCGCAACGAAATCGGCCGGATATTCTCGCTGCGGCCGGTATTTTCAGTCGTGGTGCTTGCGGCTGCCGTCTACGCGCTGTTCTACCCGCAGCCCTATCTGAACGAAGCCCTGCGCAAGGTTCCGATCGCGGTCGTCGATCAGGACCGCACCCAGACCAGCCGCGAGCTGGCGAGGCTGGTCGACGCGACGCCCGATGTCGCAGTGGCCAGGGTTCTCCCGGACGTTCCGACGGCCGAGCGCGAGGTCTATGACCGCTCGATTTTCGGGATCCTCCTCATTCCACAGCATTTCGAGCGGGACCTGCTGCATGGCCGATCGTCACCGATCGCACTCTACGCGGACGCCAGCTATTTCCTGATGTATCAGCGCATGAACGGCGCGGTGATGGCGGTGTCGCGTACGCTCGGAACCAATTTCGAGATCGTGCGCTTGGTCGGGCTCGGCGTCGATCCGCCGGTTGCGGCCGCGGCGACCGATCCAATGCCTTTCATTCCGGTTCCGCTGTTCAACCCGCAGGGCGGTTACGCCACCTATATCCTGCCCGCCGCCTTCGTGCTGATCCTGCAGCAGACGTTGCTGATCGGCGTAGGCTTGCTCGGCACCTTGCCGGGAGCGCAGGTGATCTGGACCGGCAAGGCGCGAAGGCGCGTCAGCGACCTCGCCTTTGAATCGATCGCGACCGTAGCAGGCAAGCTGCTCGCCTATCTCACGATCCACGCGCTGATCGTTGCGACCTACCTGATTGGCCTGCCATATCTTTACGGGATTCCACGCCTCGGTTCGGTCGCGACCATTTTGGCCTTCGCGGTGCCGTTCACGCTCGCGGTCGGAGGTCTCGGCTTGGTGGTCGCGGCGACCTTCCGCAATCCGCTGGCGGTCCAGCTCGTCTTCGCAGCGATTGGGCTGCCGTTCTTCTTCCTTGCGGGCTTTGCCTGGCCCGCCGAAGTGATGCCCGCGCCGGTCAGGCTATTGTCGCAGCTATTGCCAAGCACGCTTGCGATCGACGGCCTGGTCGATGTCGCCCAGCTCGGCGCCAGCCTGTCCGACGTCCACCGCGAATTCCTGGAGCTTTGGCTGCTCGTAGCCGTCTATGCCGGCATCGCCGTGATCATCGAGTTTATCAGGCGGCGCCGTGCGCCGCTTCCCCACCCCGGCTGAGGACATCGCAATGGACGCCTCGATCATTTCCGCGCTCGCTGCCCTGACCGGGACCGCCGTCGGCGGGATGACCAGTCTGATCGCGAACTTGCTGACCCAGCGGCTCCAGCTTCGCGCGCAATGGCTGTCGCATGAGCAGAGCCGCCGTCAGGACCTTTACCGGGAGTTCATCGAGCAAGCCTCGAAATGCTATATCGATGCGCTCCAGCACGATGAGGCCGACATACCGGGCCTGGTCGGTCTCTACGGCAAGCTTGGAAGGATGCGGGTGCTATCGAGTGAACGCGTCGTCCACTGCGGCGAGCACATCGCGAGGAAGATCCTCGACACTTACCTTGAGCCTGACCGGACTTTCGTCGAGCTTCGCGAGATGGCGAAGCATGGCGCGATCGATCTGTTGCACGAGTTCAGCGTGGCCTGCCGCATGGAGTTCGAGGAGCTGGATGCCCGGCGTTTCTGACGTTTCTGAGCTGGTTAATTTCAAGCCGCGAATGGCTTCATTCGGCCGCGACCAGCGAGCGGGTAAAGCAAAGACCCGGTCGCAGTGTTTTGAAGTCAAGCATCAATAGCCGCCGCTAGGCCGCCGAGGGTTTATGCTCCTGAGGGCGTGGTACGGCACCGCTGACGAGCAGTCCCTCGATCCGGCCGTCGTCATAGCCCAACTCCTTGAGAATATCGGCGTTGTGCTCACCGAGCCCGGGCGCGCGCCTGGCCGCGACCTTGGTCACGCCGTGGATCTGCAGCGGACTGCTGACGGTGAACGTCAGATTGCCGCCGGCACCCTCGAGCGGAACAACGATATCGTTCTCGTGCAGCTGCGGATCCTTGACGACCTCGTAAGGCGCCCGCACCACACCGAAAGTGATGTGGCTGTGATCGAAAACGTCGTGCCAATGCGACATCGGTTGCGAACGGAACACCTCGTCGAGGATTGCCGAAAGCTGTGCCGCATTTGCCACCAGCTTTGCGGCATCCGAGAAGCGGGCGTCGGACAAAAGATCGGGGCGGCCGACAGCGGTCGCGAAGGCGGACCATTTGTCAGGCGTCAGCACGATCAGGAACCAGGCCTCGTCGGAGGCCTGATAGACGTTGAAGATCGCGTTCGGCGGGCTCTTGCGATCGTGCAACGGATAGAACTGGGCATCACACAGTGCCGCCTGGACCGAGACACCGCAGGCCCAGACACCCGAGGCGAGCAGCGACGTCGTCACGTAGGAGCCTTGCCCCGTCCGCTCACGTCGGTACAGCGCAGTCACGATAGCCGAGTAGAGGCTCACGGCGGTGGCGTGATCGCCGCTGCCGGAGACCGGCAAGGTCGGCGGCGCGCCGGCATCGCGGGTGAGGGAAAGCAGGCCGCTCCGCGCCCAATAGGCGGTGATGTCAAATCCGGGCAGGTCGGCGTCCGGCCCTTTGTCACCATAGCCGGTAATGTCGGCATAGATCAGGCGGGGATTCCACGCCGTGACATCCTCATAGTTGAGCTTCAACCGCTTGCGCGCGGGGTGAGGGGTGTTGACGATCAGCACGTCAGCCCATTTGACTAGCCGCTCGAGAATCTCAGCCGCGTGCGGTGATTTCAGATCCAGCGTCAGGCTCCGCTTGTTGCGATTGTTCAGATGCCAGGGATAGTTGTCCTTGGCACGCGGCTGCGGCGGGATCTTGTAGCCGATGCGCCAGGTATCGCCGCTTGGCGGCTCGACCTTGATGACGTCAGCGCCGAAGTCGGAGAGGATGACGGCGGCTCCCGGGCCGGCGATGAAACTCGCCAGATCCACAACCTTCAGTCCCGAGAAAATGTTGTCAGTGGACATTTGCTGTCTCCTCAGCGTTACAGTTTGTGCGCGATCGAATGACGGGTGTCATCGGCGGCCGGGCGGTCCAGCACGCGGGAAATCCATCCGGTTAGCCGCGTCTGGACTTCGCGGCGATTGGTTTCGTTGAGCATCTCGTGGCGTCCGCCCGGATAGGCATCGAAGGCGATGTCGTGCAGGCCGGCGGCGCGGTAGCGCTCCACCAGGAGTCTGACGCCATCGAGGTGTTGGCCGACGGGATCTTCGCTGCCGGAAAACAGGTAGACCGGTAGGTCGCAGCGTATCTTTGACAAGGCAACGGGATCGCAGAGCGTGGGAGCCGAACCAAGAAAGGACGCAAGCGAATCCGGCTGCAGGGCCGCAAAACACAGGGGGTCATCGATGAACGCGTCGACAACGAGCTCATCGCGGCTCAGCCAGTCGAACGGCGTGCGCGCCGGCTCAAATGCGGCGTTGAGCAGGTTCGCTCCGGGTGGCGCCGAACTCGCCAGTCGCGCCAGCCCGTCGAGCGCCCCTGACCCCGAAAGGATGAGACCATCGATTTTATGGCCGTGACCGATCGCATAGCGCTGGGCCGCGAACGAGCCCATGCTGTGGCCAAACAGGAGCAGGGGCAGGTCGGGATGCTCGTTCCTGGCAACTTCGCTGAGGCGCACCATATCCGCCACCAGCAGCTCGAAGCCGCCTTCGCCAAAATCTCCTAACTGTGCGGCCGAGCGAGCGGTGAGTCCATGACCGCGATGATCGTTGCCGTAGACTGTAAGCCCCATCGAAACCAGAACGTCGATGGTGTCGACGTAGCGCCTCAGATGTTCGCCCATGCCGTGCGCGATCTGGATCACGCCCCGGGTCGGCCCGCGGCTGTCCCAGCGCGCGCAGGCTACGCATAATCCGTCGGCACTGGTGAACTGAAATTCGGCGCTTGGACTCGCGGATGTTTTGGAGACTGCCATGACACGCCTTTCAGCCGCTCGCGCTTCAACGACCATGAAACTGCGGCACGCGCTTCTCGAGGAAAGCGGCAGTGCCTTCCTTCTTGTCCTCGGTCGCGGCGCAGATGCCGAAATAGGAGGCCTCCAGCGCAAATCCCTCCCTCTGGCTTGTCTCGAGGCCCTTGTGAGCTGCTTCCAGTGAGAATTTCACGGCGATCGGCGCGTTGGCGGCGATCTGCTTCAAGATCGCTTCGGCGCGCGCGATCACCTCAGTCGCCGGCACAACCTCGTTCACCAACCCGATGCGGTATGCTTCCTGCGCCGAAATCGTTTCCCCGGTCAGGATGAGCTGCAGAGCCCGGCCCTTGCCGACCAGCCGGGGCAAACGTTGCGTGCCGCCGCCGCCGGGTAACAGGCCGAGCTTGACCTCGGGTTGTCCGAACTTGGCATGCTCGGCCGCGATCCGGATGGTGCAGGCCATCGCCGTTTCGCAACCACCGCCAAGCGCGAAGCCATTGATCGCCGCGATCACGGGCTTGCCGAGATTTTCGATCAGGTTCAGCACATCCTGACCGAAGCGGCTGGATTCCTCCGCCTCATAGGCGTCGACATGGGCGAGTTCGCTGATATCGGCCCCGGCGATGAAGGCCTTGTCGCCGGCGCCTGTGAGGATCACGCCGTGCACGGATGCGTCAGCCTTTGCGTCCTCGAACGCTCTCTGCAGGTCGATCCAGGTCGGCGTGTTCAGGGCATTGAGCACTTTTGGGCGATTGAGGGTCACGTAGGCGATGCCGTTCTTCTTCCCGTAGAGCACGTTCGCCAGCGCCAACGTATCTGCCATTACTGTCTCCTCGTCCGGAACGGGATGGGCGGAGGGCGTGACCTCTCGCCCGTTCTGCGGCGCGGTTAGATGAAGGCGCTGATGCCGGTGATCGCCTTGCCGACGATCAGATTCTGCATCTGGTAGGTTCCTTCGTAGGAGTAGAGCGCCTCGACGTCGGCAAAGAAGCGCGCCACGTTGTAGTCCGCGACGATGCCGTTGCCGCCCAAAAGTTCGCGCCCCCACGCGACGGTTTCGCGAGCTTTCGCCGTGCAGAAGGCTTTGGCCAGCGCCGCATGGTGGTCGCCGAGCTTGCCTTCGTCGTCGAGCTGGGCCAGCCGGAGCATCATGCATTGGCAAGCGGTAAGGTTGCCGAGCATCTTGGCCAGCAGATCCTGCACCAGCTGGAACGAGGCGATGGGCTTGCCGAACTGGAGACGGCTCTGGGTGTAGGCGAGGGTGTTCTCAAATGCGCCCATCTGCGCACCGGTCGATGCCCACCCGACCATGTAGCGGGTCATGCGCAATACGCGGGCGGTGTCGCGGAAGGAGTTGCCGCCCTGCAGCCGGCTAGCTTCTGGCACGCGCACGTCCGTCAGCGTGATCTGGCCGTTCTGGACAACCTTGAGCGCGACCTTGTGTTCGATCTTCTCGACGCTGAAGCCGGGCGAGCTCTTGTTCTCCACGATAAAGCCCTTCACCTGGTTGTCGCCGAGGTCGCGGGCCCAGATGATGGAGAGATCGCACCATGGCGCGTTGCCGATCCAGCGCTTCTGGCCGTTCAGGACCCAGGAATCGCCGTCGCGCTTCGCGGTCGTGGTCAGGCCGCCGCTCGCACCGGAGCCGATCAAGGGCTCGGTCAGGCCGAAGCAGCCGATCTTCTCGAAACGAGCCATCTGCGGCAGCCATTTCTGCTTCTGCTCTTCGGAACCGTCGAGATAGATCGAGCCCATCGCAAGGCCACTGTGGACACCGAAGAAGGTACAGATCGACGGATCGACCCGTGCCAACTCCATTGCCACGAAGCCGAACTGCTTCTGGCTGCCGCCGGCGCATCCATAGCCTTCGTAGCCAAGCCCGCCGATGCCGAGCTCCTTGAATGACGGCAACAGTTCGAACGGGAAGGCGTCGTCGGACCAATATTTGTTGATGATCGGCTTGACCTTCGTATCCATGTAGGCCCGCACCTTCTTGACAAGCGCCAACTCGTCGGCGTTCAGGAGCTCGACAAGTTGGTAGAAATCGCCGTCCGGCACTGGCAGTGCCTTCGCGTCCGGTTTGCGGGCTGCAGTGGCTGTGGCCATGTTGAATCTCCTTGGCGGGACGGTTTGAAGCGCGAAAGCCTGAGCGAAGCGTCGAGCGCGCTGATTGGTCTCGCCGCCGAATTTGCCGGGAGCGCCGTCCGCGTTCTTGAAGCCGCTTGCCGTTCCAGGGACGTTTTTGCTTCGTTGTAGCGGGAGCGGCGAAGTGCGAATTCGTCGCCGCGCCGTCGTGAATTCGCCTCCAAGGACTGAGGTTTTGGAGGCGCGTGCGGTCCGATCGAACGTTTGGCGATTAGGCGACCTTTGCCTGATTTGCCTTGCTGGCCTTGTTGCGCATTTCGATAAGCCCGAGCAGGATTTCGTCGCGCTCCGCAGCCAGCTCGTCGATAGAGCGTGAACCGACTTCGGCGTGAACGCCGTCGATCAGCTTTTGCTGAACCTCAGGGGTAAGCTCCGGCGAGCCCAGCACCTTCCACCAGGCCGTCATCGGACCGGTGAACTGTTTGAAGAAATGCTCGATGCCACCCTGGCCGCCGCCGAGATGATTGAGAAGCACTTGGCCCATAATGCCCCAACGCAGGCCTGGCCCCCAGCTCAACGCGGTGTCGACGTCGGCGACGCTGACGACCCCGTCAGCAACAAGGTGATAGACCTCCCGCGCCAGCGCGGCTTGCAGTCGGTTCGCGACGTGGCCGGGCACTTCTTTGTTGAGACGGATCGTCCGCTTGCCGATGGACGTATAGAACTCCGCGGCGCGGCGTATGGTGTCCTCTGAAGTCCTGACGCCGCCAACGATCTCAACGAGCGGGACTAGATGAGGCGGATTGAAGGGATGCCCGATCACGCAGCGCTCTGGATGCAACTCGCAGGCCGACTGGATCTCGCTCATGGTCAGCCCCGACGAGCTCGAGGCGATGATCGCATCGGCGGGCAGGAGCTCGTCGAGCTGCTTATACAGCGTTCGTTTGAAATCGATTTTTTCCGGGCCGTTCTCCTGAACGAGATCAGCGTCCCTCACCGCGTTCGCGAGTGCTGCGGTGAAAGTCAGCCTGCTCTGCGTTGCGCCGGGCGCAAGGCCTAATCGCTGCAGCGCCGGCCAGGCCGTTGCAACAAAGCGCCTGAGAGCCGCTTCCGCGTCCGGGGCAACGTCGGTCGCCACAACCTCGAGGCCGTTCGCAAGGAAGAGGGCGGTCCAGCTCGCGCCAATGACGCCCGTTCCTATGATGGCCACCCGGCGAATGGGCTTGTGCTCCGGCATATCAATTCTCCTGGGGGATTTCGGCATAGGCGATGCCGGTGAGATTGCCCTGGGCGTAGAGGAAATTTCGCTCGGCCGAGCCGTCGAGTCGAGACGAGTAGAGCGATCCGGCAAAATCGGTCACGAAGATCCGATCGTGCGGGACGTCCAGCGCAATGCCGATCGCTTCCATCAGATGATTCAACACGATCTCGGGCTCGGCGGGCTTGTGGTCGATCGAGGCCCGACTGACGGTGTTGCCACGCGGCGCGTCGCCACGATCGGTCCAGTACAGGAGGCGGCTCTTCAGATCGAGCTCGAGGTCGATCGGCTCCGGCAGGCCATCGAAGAACACCTTGACGTCGGAACGCTTCTCGGCCGTCTCGCCTTTCGGAATTTCCACGTTGGCGCAGAAGATGCGGCCCTGGCCACCATTGTCTGGGCCCTTCTGCGTCCAGTAGATCTTGTTGTGCCTGGGGTCGATGGTGAGCCCGACGCACCACCGGGTCTGGTCACGCCGGTCCGCGTCGCCGTGGCCCGCTTCGATCAGCGTCTCCAATTGCGAGCCGTCGAGATTGGCCCGCATGACGCGCATGCCCTCACGATCGCACCAGTATAGTTTGCCGGCTTGCTTGTCGAGAATGATCTGCTTGGGGGTATGAGTGTCGCCTTCGGCGACGATGGTCTTGCGGTTCCTGCCATCGAGATCAGCGCGCTCGATCGAGCCGTCGTTCAGGCTTGGAACGCCCATGTTGGTCCAGTAGATGTGGCCCGCTTCGACATCTACGACAATGCCGTCCGGAAACCGGCAGCCAGTCACAATGGTCTTCTTGTTCGAACCATCTACGTTCATCGAATGAATGCAGCCGGCATTCAATTCGAGCACAAACAAGCGAGGGGTGGCGGCCTGCGCGCCGGGGTGTGGCACTGGTTTCGAGACGGCGTCGGGCATGTGTCACCTCTGCAGCTAATGCGTCCGACAACCGATCGGGTTCGACCGGTTGTCGGCGGCTACAATGGCTCAAGTGCCGCTCGCCTTATTGGATGGGATTGCCACCTCTGGAATGGTTTTGCTTTTTCTCTGGACCACAGCCTTGCGTACTGAATGCTCGCGGCTTACCGAAACCCTATTGCAGGGTTCCATTCGCCGCCGGCAACGTGAAGGAGAATCGGGCGCCACCGTGGATGCTGCCATTGTCGGCTTCGATTCGCCCGCCATGGGCCTCAATGATCGAGCGGCAGATGGACAATCCCATTCCCATGCCTCCCTCCTTGGTCGTGAAGAAGCTCTCGAACAAGCGGGGCTGGTGATCCGGTTCGATTCCGGGACCGCTGTCCTCGACGCTGCAGCACAGCGACGCGCCGTCAAGCGAGGCGGTCCGCACGGTGATCCTGCGCTCTGCTGCGCCAACCTGCGCCATGGCCTGCATGGCGTTGACGGCAAGATTGACAATGACCTGATGCAGCAAGGTCCGATCCGCCAGCACATGCGGCGCCGCGGGCAAGAAGCTGTGTGACACGGTAACGCCGCGCCACTCGACTTCATGCCGAAGGAACTGCAGCGCTTCCAGGATAATGGCGTGCGGGGATACGAGCACGCGCGCGGGCGCGCGGCGCGCGGCCATCTCGCGCACGCGGGCGATAATGTCGGCCGCCCGCCGGGCATCCGAAAGACTGCGTTGGATCAACGTACGGACCTCGTCCAAATCCGGCTGGGGGCGGTTGAGCCATCTGAGACCCGCCGAGCAATTGGTCGCTATCGCTCCGAGCGGCTGGTTGAGCTCATGGGCGATCGAGGCGGTCAATTCGCCAAGCGTCGAGACCCGGGCGGCATGCGCGAACTCGATCTGCAATCGCTCAAGTGTCTCCTGCGCTTTGACGAGCTCGGTCAAATCGACCAGTCCCGAAATTGAGAAGCCGAAACCGGTGCGCACTGCAGTGAAAAGCACGTCGATTAGCCGGCCGTCCAGTGTGACGAACTGCATTTTTTCCTCGAAGAATGATTCATTTCGAAATCGGCTCTCGAGAAGGCGCCGCAAGTATTTGGGCTGCCAAAATGGGGTTATTGGTCCCAACAAGTCCTGTGCGTCTTTGGCGCCCAGCAAACGTACGCATGCGTCGTTAACTTCCTCGGTTTTGAATGCGTGCATCGCTTTCATTATCCATTCGGGATGTGCGTCCAGGTACGCCGGGAAGTCAGTGACGCCGGCGGCCCTGAGTTCATCAAGCATCTCGCACGCGGCCCCGGCATCAACCCTCCATAATGAGATCGGCATGAATTTGAAAAGAAGGCGATAGCGTTGCTCGCTTTGCTCCAAGGCCGAATAGGCGACCTTGTGCGAAGTTACGTCCATGACGGCGCCGACCAGCTTCGGATGTCCGCGTTCCTCCAGTGAGGGGCGGGCGACGACATGCAGCGTCTTCACTGAGCCATTCGGCATCAGCAGCCGATGTTCGAAATCGAGCGGCTCCTCGTGGGTGGCCGCTCGCTCAAGCTGCGTGCGGACCAGTATACGGTCGTCGGGATGGACGCGCTGGAAGACGAGTTCGAGGGTCGGTTTTGCTTCGCTATCAAATCCGAATATCCTGAAACTCTCCGCCGACCAGGTCAGTTCGCCGGTCGTGACGTTCCAGCCGAAACTGCCGGTGTGGCTCAATCGCTGCGCTTCCGATAGATAGGCCGCCTGGCTTTTCAAGAGCGCTTCCTCGGCGCGCTTGCGGGCTGTGATATCGGTATTGCTTTGGAGCGTGCCGATCAAGTTTCCCCGTGTGTCACGCCGCACTGTCCATTTGCTGGAAACCACGACCTCGGCGCCGTCGCGCGTCATCTGCACCAATTCGCCCTCCCAACGGCCGTCGCGGTTGGCGGTCTCGACGATCTCCTGCAAGGGGGCAGGATAGACGGTCTTCAAGAGCAAGTGCACAGTCTTGCCGAGCGCTTCCTCCCGGGTCCAGCCGAACAGCCGTTCGGCGCCGCGGTTCCAGTAAGTGATGACGCGATTGACATCGACGACCAGGATGGCGTCCGGTGTCAGGTCGAGGAGATGCGCCTGCGCGTGCTGTGCCTCGCCGAAGCGGCGTGCTCTCCTGACGAGCGTGGTGATCGCAAACGACGTCACCACGAATGCGACAAGGGCCACCGCGTCCTGCGTACTCGTGATCTCGAAGGAATAGAGGGGTACCATGAAGAAGTAGTTTAGGCAGCCGACCGCAATCAGCGAGAAGAGCGCGGAAGTGACGAAACTGTCCATCAGCGAAAGTACGATGATGATGAGCAAATAGGCGAGTATTGCGGTTCCCGGGCGGTCGAAAATCTGGAGCCGCACCATTCCCCAGGTTGCCGCGGTCATCAGCACGATGCCGACCGTCCAGAGCCTCGCAAGGTAGCGAATATGCTCGTTGAACGTAGGTCTTGTTCTCGGGAGGATGACGTCAGGATTTGGCTTCGTGTTGAGGAGAGCCGCTATGAATTCCGAGAGGAAGCTTGTTGGCACAGGCCTATGCTCGGTGCTCGTCGGCTCGTACTCGACCGCTGTGTCTGACTGCCTTAGATGCTGCATGGCTGTTGCTCATCAATGTTCGACGGAATCCCGGAGACTACCGGCGATGCACGCTGGTCTGCTCCGTCGACGTCCTATCCCTGCCTCCATGCCTCGGGATGCACACCGGTTACGCCCTTGAATACGCGCACCAGGTGAGCTTCGCTGGCGAACCCGCACGCGAGAGCCAGTTCATCCAGATCGGCTTGCCGATTTCTCCGCAGCAGGAACTTGGCGTGCTCGACCTGATGCTGGAGCAGCCAGCGGTATGGGCTGACCCCGGTGGTTTGACGGAAGGCTCGCAGAAAAGCGCCGGTGGGAAGTCCGCACTCGCTGGCAAGGTCGGACACAAAGATCTCGCCGTCCAATCGGGAGCTTAGAACCTCCTTGGCGCGCCGCTCTTGCCATGGCGCCAGACCCGCGAGCGTGCAAGGAATTACACAGCTGCCGACGCCATAGGTCTTCAGCGTATGCGCCGTCGCCGCAATCGCCAGATGGTCGATGAAAACTTGGTTGGCTTCCTTGGGGCGCTGGAATGCCGGCAGCAGGGCTGTCCCCAGTCCGCTGAGCACGGCATCCTCCACGCCAACGCCGGGCTCATTGGCGAATTCGTCTACCCGACCACAGCCTTCCATATCGGCGATGACATCGAGAGCGGCCCGCGGGACGTAGAAATGCAGTGAATGAAAGGTGCTGATGCCGTTGGCGATCGGATTGGAGCGCAAGTCGTAGATGCTGACGCTTCCCGCTCGCAAATAGCTGGTCGGCACCTGCCGGTTGTCGATGAAGAGATCGTGTTGTGGGCAGTCCTGAAGCTGCACCGTGATCAGAAAGGCGTCCTCATAGGGGATCGGCGCTGTGAGGCCGTGGTTGGCGATATCGCACTTGATCTCGGTGATGGCGATCTTCGACTTTTGGAGGGAGCGCGTCACGAATGCGGGCGCTCGCTTGAGCTGGAAGGCATCTGCGAGCCGCTGGCCATAGGCGCCGCCTTGGTCCGTCATGTGAGACCTTTCTGCAAGCGATGCCGCTATTTGCACCGCCCTGCAGAAAAACGATTGTCAGATTCGTGCAGGCTTTGACCGTTTCGACCATGAGAAATCTAAGACGTTAGTCTAGATTTCGGCGCCACACGCCGGGGCTGACACCGGTCAAGCGGGAGAAGACCCGGGTAAAGTGGCTTTGATCAGCGAAACCGCAGGCAAGGGCGATTTCCGACAGTGACAGCCGTCTCTCGCGCAGCAGGACCTTGGCCTCGTCCACGCGTTTCTGCTGAAGCCATTGGTGGGGTGATAGACCGGTCGATTGCCGAAATGCGCGGGCAAAATGACTTGCCGATATGCCGCAATCATTTGCCAAATCCGCCAACGAGATGTCGCCCTGAAGACTAGCAGCGAGCGTCTCTTCGGCCCGTTTCAACTGCCAGGGTGCCAATCCGCCGCGCGTTGGCCGGATTTGCGAAACCATGCCGCCATACATCTTGGCCACGTGAATGCCGACCGCGAGCGTGACGTGATCCACAAAGATACGGCTGGCTTGATCAGGATGCTCGAAAGCCGGAACGAGCGAGGAAGTCAGCGCGCGTATGATGGGATCATCGACCCCGACGCCGGGCTGATAGCGAAGTTCGTGAATGCGCCGCGCCTCTGCGTTATCGGCAATGATGTTGAGTGCACTACGTGGAAAATAGAAATGAACGCAGTGGCAGGCCTTGTTGATGGTGAATTGCGGACTGCGCTTGAGATCGTACAGCGTGGTCTGGCCGGCTCTGAGAGAGGTGAGGGGAGTGGTGCGCTCGTCTTCAAAATATTCGTGAATGGGATAGTCGACAAAATGATAGCCGATCAAATAGGCATCTTCACGAACAAGCGGTGCAGATATGCCATGTTCAGGGTTGTCCGAGCGCAGCTCTGTAACCGCGATACTGGTATTGCGCAGTGAACGCGAAACGAATGCGGTAGCCTTGGCCCGCAAGCGCTCACCAAATCTGTCCCCGTAACCGCTGCTCTTTTGCATCCCAAGTCTCAGCTGCTTGAGTTGCTTTGCCGGCTAGAAGGTTAAGCTTGCGCGGCAAGGCGCTCTGTTTGAAATAGGCGTACGGATTCTTGTAGGGCGCACGATACTGCCTGCGACGGCGAACGACAACGATCTTTGTCGTTCTAATAGACATTAGTCGCGGTTTCGACGCCAGGCACCAGGACCAATTCCGACAAGACGTGTAAAGACGCGCGTGAAGTGACTCTGATCGGCGAATCCGCAGGCGAGCGCGATCTCTGAGAGCGACATTTTGCGCTCGGACAGCAAACTTTTGGCCTGGTCGACGCGGCGCTGCAGGAGCCACCGATGTGGCGAGAGGCCGGTGGATTGCCGAAACGCCCGGGAAAAATGACTTGCCGACAAGCCGCAATCGTTTGCCAGGTCGGCCAGAGAGACGTCGCCCTCCAAGTTAGCCCCCAGCGTGTCCTCGGCGCGCTTCATCTGCCAAGGCGCCAATCCGCCGCGCGAGGTCGTGGCGACTGAACGCACATCCCCATATGTCTTGGCGACATGAATGCCAACCGCCAATGTGACATGCTCGACAAAAAGGCGGCTTGCTTGTTCGGGATGCTCGAAAGCCGGCACCAGAGAGCCGACCAATGCCCGCAGAATGGGATCGTCGACACCGGCACCGGGTTGATACCGCAATTCCTCGACCTTCTGCGCGTCCTCACCTTCCGCGATCAGGTTCAACGCGACACGCGGAAAATAGAAATGAATGCTGTGGAATGGATTATTAATATAGAACTGCGGGTTGCGCTTCACATCGTACAGTACCGTCTCACCGGTCCTGAGCGATGTTACTCCCGCAATTCGGCCGTCCTCGAAATACTCATGGACTGGATAGTCCCGCAGTATAACCGCCACCAAGAACGCATCTTCGCGCGTAAGGGGCGCGGACAGGCCATGTGGCGGATTGTCGGCGCGGACCTCGGTTGCGGCGATATTGGTGTTGCGCAACGAGCGAACAAACGAGGTGGCTTGCGCCCTCAGGCGTTCTCCGAAAGATTGGCCGTAAGCGCTGCTCTCTTCCATGCTCGACCAACCGAGTTGTCGTCAGGCGTTCAGAGCCGCTGATTTACGGACCATGAGCGAAGCCCCGTGAGCCAAGCTCCGTCCCGGCGGACGCGCGACGGCATCCACCATTTAGGCAGTTTTATACCATTGGTGTCTTTACCGATCTTGCTGATTTTCGCTGCCCTTGGTTACTGGGTCTTTCGGCGATATTTGCCCGGCGCCAGGCCGAAGGCGCGGGTGAAAGCGCGGGTAAAGCTCGACTGTGAGGAAAAGCTGCAGATCAGGGAGATTTCCGCAATCGTTGCGGCTCCGTCGGCCAGCAATTCCTTTGCCTTCTCGAGGCGGCATTCGCGCAGGAAGCGATGCGGGGATTCTCCTGTGGCTTTGCGAAAAGCCCTGGAGAAGTGAAACGGGCTCAGGCTCGCAACCTCCGCCAAGTCCTTGAGACGGATAGTGTTATGCAGGTTGGCCGCGATGAATTGCATGACGCGCCGCAAACGGCGGTCGTCGAGCGCTCGCGACGCAGACGATCTATCGCGGCGCGCAGGCATGGCTATTCCGTTCGGCGTTGCGAATCGCGTTGTTCAAAGGTTGCTGCGCGGTCGCGTGGTGGCGGACCATTTTCCATTATCTCCCGTCGGCTGCCCCCCGCTTTGCGGGGCACCGGGGCGGGAGGTAGCGGCCAGGGTGCAGCGCAAACATCACGGAGAACCGTGAATTGTGCAGTCACGGACGCAAGCGTCTGTATTGACAGCGGAAATCTGCCATCGCAGCATCAAGGCTCCTCTGCATCAAGCTGGGAGCGCCGGATGTCGTTACCCCAGGCAAGTCACACGACAGGCCTGCGAGGCGCTCGCTTTTCGCCCCCGCGAGCGCCGGCCACGATGGTCGAGCGGGCGCACCTGCTGGGCCTGATTGGCGAAAGTGTCGCGCAGCTAACGCTGATCTGCGCCCCGACCGGTTTTGGAAAAAGCACGCTGATGCAGCAATTGCGGCGACGCTTCCAGGCGCGTGGCATCGCTACGGTCTGGCTGCAGGTGGAGCGAGCTGACAATCAGCTCGGTCGCTTCCTGCAATCGTTGAAGGGGGCAATTCAGACGGCGTTCGGGGAGCCTGTCGCCAGCCCGTCCATGGAAACGCCCGCGACAAATGCGAATCCGGTACAGGGCAGGGCAGCTGACCTGATCGAACGACTATCGCTCTCCGACGCTCCAATCGCCCTGTTTTTTGACGATCTCGAACTAATCGTTGATGAGAGCGTCTGGGCCTTCTTGCAGCGTCTGCTGGCTGATCTTGACATGCATCATCGCGTCGTTCTCGCCAGCCGCACGAAGCCGCCTTTGGCGCTCGGCCGGCTGCGCGCGTATGGCCAGCTTCTTGAACTTGACCAGGCGGAATTGCGTTTTACACCGGAGGAGACCCAGACGTTTCTTGAACGTCAAAACATCGGCGTTGCAGCAATCCGGGCGCTGCAACAGCACACGGAAGGGTGGCCCGCCGCGCTGCAGCTCGCGGCAATTGCTGTGAACGGCAGATACGGATCCGATGCGCTGCGGGCGATTTCGGGCGCGAGCGCAAGTGTCGCCGAGTATCTGGCGCAGGAAGTGCTCGACAGTCGACCGGGCCCGCAACGCGATTTCCTGCTGCGTTCCGCCGTTCTTGGCCAATTTTGTGCTGAGTTGTGTGACGCTGCGCTGGAGCGAGGCGATAGCAATGAGATGATCGCGCAGATCGTGCGCGACAATCTTCTCCTCGTTCCGATCGACGCGGAGGAGCGCTGGTATCGCTATCATCCGTTATTTGCGGATTTCCTGCGTGTTCGCATGGCGCAGGAGAGACAGGGCGAGTTGCAGCCGTTGCATCGGCGCGCGGCCTGCTGGACCTCCGCCCATGGTTTCATGAACGAAGCCATTACACATGCGCTGTCGGCAAAGGATCACATGTTCGCCGCCGATCTGCTCGCAGCATCGGCCATGGACAATCTTCATTCCGGCCGGGTGGCGGACACCGCACACGCCATTGCACTGCTGCCCGACGCCGAAGTCTACCGCCGGCCGGCGCTGCTGCGGGCCGCGGCCTTCGCGGCGATCTTTGCCCATCGCTATGATGCTGCCAGACGATACATGGACGTCATTGAACGGGCTGATGAGGTTGGAACGGATGGCGATGATGAGATCGTTGCCATGCGCCTCATGATGCTCGGCTGGACCGACGGCATTCCCGACTTGCTTCGAGCCGTTGATGAATTGCGCAACAGATCGTCGCATTTCGGCCGGTTCACGGCGGGGCTCGCCAGCAATGCGAGGGCTTTCTGCCATCTTGCGCTCGGGCGCTACGATGAGGCGCAGCGCGCGCTCGCGCAGGCGCGCGAGGCCTGCGAACCGATCGATGCGCTGTATGTCTTGAGTTATAGCGCGTGCTTCGCCGCGGCCATCGAACTTAATCTCGGGCAGGTCGCGGCCGCGCGCGCAACACTTGAACGTGCGTTCAACCGGGCCATCGCGGGCGGCGAACGCTATGGCGGCGCCGGCGCCGTCGTCGCGACCTACCTTGCGGAGTGTCTCTATGAAGCCAATGCGCTCGACGCCTGTCAGGCGCTTGTCGATGACTACATGCCGATCGTGATCGAGACCGGCATGCCGGATCACTTGATCGTGCTGCATCGTATTGCGGCGCGACTCCACTTCTTACGCGGACACGGCGATGACGGCCAGTCGCTGCTGGTGCAGCTCGGTGAGATCGGTGCTCGCCGCGGCCTTCGCCGCCTGACTGCCGCTGCATGGCTCGAGCGCTCCTACGCATCGTTGCGGAGCAACAATAATGAAGGTGCGCGCCGCGCGCTCGCCGCCGGCAGCGACGCGGCTCTCTGGGACAGCTTTGGCGCGTTCAATCCGCACGCCGGCGAAATCGACGACGTCATGATTGCCGGACTGCGCCTTCGGCAGGCGACAGGCGATAGCAATGAGACGGTTCCGGAAATCCGCGCCGAGCGGCAGCGCGCCGAGGCAGCCGGACGTCGACGCCGGGCGTTGCGGCTGTTGTTTCTTGAGGCGCAAGCGCTCGAATCAGGCGGCCGACGACGTGAGGCCAGCGCGGCGTTCGATGAGGCGGTGATGCGCGCTGCGGACGGCGGGATGGTGCGGGTACTCGCCGACGAGAGCTGGGCGACTGAGCCGCTTGTGGTTCGTTCTGCCGTCATGAGGGAGCCGCGCACGGTCGGTTTGTTACGCGAGCTCAAGGAGCCAATTGCCGCGATGACGACGACGGCGCTTCGAGATCGCAGGGCTGAGGTAACGGGAAACGCGGTTCGGCTTACCACCCGCGAGGTACAGATTTTGCGATTGATCTGGAAAGGAAGCTCGAACAAGGCGATCGCCCGAGACCTGTTCTTGACCGAAAACACAATCGAAACGCACCTGCGGCGCATCTACGAGAAGCTCGGAACGCGCAAGCGTACGCAGGCTGCGGCCATTGCGCGTGAAGCCGGTGCGATTTAGTGCGGAAGAAAAGTCATCATGCTCTAACGCGCGTTAGGCCAACCTTCCAGCGCCTGTGCGAGGCAACCGACCAGAGTTTCTGCTTCAAAAGGCTTGCGGAGGAAAGAGGCGGCCCCGCTCGACATCGCCCTTTCTTCGAGATCCGGCTCGGCGCGCGCGGTGATCATAATGACGGGCACGGCGCCATGATGTAAGCTGAGCTGCCGTTTGAGTTCGAAGCCATTCATCCCGGGCATCTGGATGTCGGTGATTGCGCAGGAAAACCGCTCGAGCTCGTGGGACGCGAGGAACTCTTCGGCGGAGGCGAACGCACGAACATCGTGGCCAAGCGATCGGATGAGGCTCGCGAGTGCGTCGCGCATGGACGGATCATCGTCCACGATCGAAATGAGATGTCCGTTCGCCATGCTGCAGCCCCTATCGAGCCGACCTCAAGCCAATCTCCACCCGGCATTGCGCGCTGTTGCTTGATCGTTCTCCGGAGCTTCCCTCAATCTGATCGGCTCTTCAGTGCGTCCGCCATTCGAACAAGGTCGGCCAGCGAACGGGCGCCCATCTTTCGCATTGCGGCGCCGCGATGGATCTTGACCGTCACTTCGCTCAGACGGAGATCTGCGGCGATTTGCTTGTTCATCTTGCCGGCGGTGACCAATGCCATGACTTCGCGCTCCCGTGGCGAAAGCATCGCATAGCGATCGACGACGGCAACCGCTTGGCTTTCGCTCGCGCGCTGCAACCGATTGCGATTGATGGCGGCGGTTACCGCGTCGATCATGTCCTGGTCACGGAACGGTTTTGGAAGGAAATCGACCGCGCCCGCCTTCATGGCGCGGACGGTCATTGGAATGTCGCCATGGCCGGTCATCAGTACCACCGGCAAGCGTATCCCGAGCGTCGTAAGCTCTTCCTGGAAATCCAGTCCGCTCGCCCCCGGCAGGCGGATATCGAGCACAATGCAGCCGGGTTGTTCCGGTCGCTCCGCGCTCAGAAATTCCTGGGTTGAACCATAGGTCCGTGCAGTCAACCCGACCGTGCGAAGCAGGCTGGCAAGTCCAGCGCGCAGCGAGTCGTCGTCATCGACGATGTGAACGAGAGGGGGCTCGTCTGACACCTGGGGCATCTCAAATCCACCCGGCAGGAGGATCACACTCAATACCATGATGCCGGCCATCGGCATCATCACACGAAAGTATGATCGATGGCCAGAAAAGCGTGCCGCGTCATCGAATCTCCGGCCGCCCGTCCACAATGAGGGGGCGACCAGCGAGGGCATCGCCCGATCGCTCCGCAAGCATTTTGTATGAAACATGCAAGTCTTGTTCGAATTGATCATTCGATTGGCGCCACCGCCCCGATCGTTTGCAAGAACGAGGGTGGCAGGATCACCCGTACTCACACCAAGGTGTGAGACAATCAGACCCATGCACGATTGGCGCCGGGTGGCGAGTTAATCATCCTCGCCCACACGCTCAACAATGGGCCGACCTTCGCAGAACGGCTGGTCTCTCGTATTCGCTACAGAAGTGGCAAGAAAAGATCTAACAGGGGAACGCGAGATGTTCAAAGCGCTGGATGAACGAAGAAACGAGTCTTCAGTGTGGAGGTTGCAAGCGCTGGCTACAGATGGATGTCCGGAGGTCTCGCCGTTGCGACTTTTCACGGTTGGCTCGGCTGACATGGCAATCGCCCTTCCTTCCGGTCCCCATGTCCGGGGCGGCCTGCCCCCAAGGGTGTTGCGGAGAGTGCGCGAATACATTGATGCGCACATCGAGCAGCGGATCAGCGTCGAAGCGCTGGCCAAACTCGCAAATCTTTCAGTTTGCTATTTCGTCCGCGCCTTTAAGCAGTCCGTGGGCCTTACTCCACACGACTATCTGGTTCGCCGCCGAGTGGAGCGGACGATGGAGCTCTTGTCGGAGACGGATCTGTCACTCTCTGAGATCGCGCTGGCGGCCGGCTTTTCCGACCAAAGCCATTGTGCGCGGCGCTTTCGCCAGCACGTCGGCATGTCACCGCGCGACTATCGCTGGTCGATACCGTGAGGCGTTGCCGTCGTTAGAGCGTGATGACTTCGGATCGTTATCCCGCTTGACCCTCCATTTGAGCATGATCCCGGCTTCCAGAGTGTCGAGATACTCCCGGACGGATCGATACCGCTATAGCGACCAAGATGACGAAGGATGCCTACAAGCAAGGAGAAAAGGACGAGGATCTTTTCGTTCTCGTTGCTGGTGACAGGGATTATGTGCCGACGCTGCTTGAACTCGCTGAGAATGGATTTAAGGTCGAAGTCGTGTTCTGGGGGGCATTGTGCGCGAGAGCTTCGAGACGCGGCGTCAAATTTCATCAACCTCGACCCGCATCTCGAAAACCTTCGCTGTTAGTGCGTGCGGATGATTATTGCTTAACGTGATCAAGGTATAGGTCGGCGACCCGCATACGATTACCAACCGGAAAGCCGACTGCGAAATCTAGCCGGTCGCTGGTGATGGGTCCACTCCCTAAGGGTGAAGTGAACCGTTTGGACCTTGCGAGCTATCTTGGTTCGCTGAGTGGGGCGGCGTTCTTTCTTCGCTGCGACGCTCGCGACGCGATCGTTAGGATTAATGGCGACGCTGTAGTAACACCATCTCATCACAGATCTTCCCGTAGACCTTTGAAGACGGGGGTCACACCTTCGCCGCCGATTTGGCGCGGTATCGATCGGGGGCAAGCAGCTTCGCCTCAACACAGTTGCCCTCGTGCGCAATCCGCTTCGACTATGGTCTTGCCCGTCAGCGATATAGACAACTGTGAGGTGTTGGCGCTAGACGGTGGGAGTGCGGCAGAGCTCGCCGGCTACCAGGACGCTGCGCACTCCCAAGGAGCGGCCGCGGTGAGCGAGGCCGAGATCGACAAGGCCGAGCTCGCAGGGCAGGCGAGTGGCGTTTCGCCTGATTGAGCAGCGGAGCCGGCAAGGGATGTGTCGATCCTTCGTGGTTCGACGCTACGGGGCCCACGCAGCAATCCAGAGCATTAACCCAGACAGCGGGGACTTTGGTAGTGCGTGCCGTTCAGGCGGTTCTTTCTTGTGGTGCGGGAGCAGCCCGGCGACGCTATTAATGACGGGCGCACTGCATGCTGCATTCACCCGGCGGGGCGCTGGAGCTTCCGGCTGCAGGAGCCAAGTTCAAGATTTTTGGCGCTTGCTCAGAAAAGCACCTCTGTGCAAGACAATTGTTCCCGAAAGCGCAACAAAGGAACCGCACCGTGACAGCCTCTCTTGACGGCGAAATTCGTGGCGGACGCCATCACATGCAGGTCCGCGTCTATTTTGAAGATACCGATTCTGGCAAGATTGTTTATCATGCAAATTTTTTGCGGTTCATGGAACGCGGCAGAACGAATTACTTGCGCCTGCTCGGAACCAATCAGCAAGCGCTGCTCGAAGAAGCATGGAACGATGCTCCCGGCTTTGCCTTCGTTGTCCGTTCGATGACAATCGATTTTCTAAAGCCTGCGATTTTGGACGACGTGCTAGATGTCGTCACGCTCCCACAAGAAGTGAGAGGCGCGTCAATTGCCTTGCTGCAGGAATGCAGGCGCGGAGACGATCTCCTAGTCACGGCGCGTGTACGCGTGGCGTTTATCGCAGGCGGAAAAGCGCAGCGCATTCCCAAGGCGCTGCGGCTTGCTATGGAGGGGCATAGATAAATCTGCTCCTCGTTCACGCGTTGGCCGTCCATCGACCCAATTGCGACATCGTCAAACCAGTGTTTTCCGGCATCGTCTATCACGCCAATTATCTGCGCTTCATGGAGCGCGGCCGTACCGACCATTTGCGGCTGATGGGCGCCGAGCAGCATGCGCTGTTCGCGGAGACCGAGGTGGAGACGTCGGGCTTTGTGTTCGTCGTGCGCTCGATGGAGCTCGACTTCCTAAGGCCCGCGCGGATGGACGATGTGCTCGACGTCGTGACCTGGCCGGTCGCGGTGAAGGGCGCCTCGATCACGCTGGCGCAGGAAGTGCGGCGCGGCGAGGACGTGCTGGTCAAAGCGCAGGTGCGCGTCGCCTTCATTAGTGAGGGCAAGGCGCAGCCGATTCCGAAAGCGCTGCGGCTGTTGTTGAAGGCCGATGTGGCTTGATCGCAGCACCAACCTTGTAGCCCGGATGGAGCGAAGCGCAATCCGGGACTGCCGTATCCGCGTTTGCGACAACCCCGGATTACGCTTCGCTCCATCCGGGCTACGGGTGCGTGTTACGCCGCCGCCTTGTGGCGCGCGATCTCGGCCTTGTAGAGCTCGAACTCCTCCGCGATGGCTTTTGCCACGGAAGGTCGTGCGCGCAGGCGCTCATAGTAGGCCGTCAGCGCCGGCCATTTTGCCAGTTCGACCGGCGGCGTCGCCATGGTCCAGTTGATGACGGTGACGAGATAGGCGTCCGCGACGCTGAAATGGTCGAGCAGGTATTCGCGCCCCTGCAGATAGTTCTCGAGATAGTCGAGCCGCGACAGGTTCTTCTCCACCACATAGGTCTTCGCGTCCTGCGGCGCCTTCTTGTCCAACAGCGTCACGAACAGGCCCTTGTGCAGTTCGGTGCCGATGAAGCAGAGCCACTGATGCAGCCGGCTGCGCTCCATGCCGGCGCCGGTACCGAGATTGGCCTGCGGGAAGCGGTCCGCGACATATTGCAGGATCGCGGCATTCTCGGTCAGCACCGCGCCGTCATCGGTGCGCAGCGTCGGCACCAGGCCAAGCGGATTGACCTCTGTGAAATCCGAGCCGTCCTTCAGCACCGCCTTGGTTTTCGGATCGACCTCGAGATAGTCGGCGCTTGCGCCCGCTTCATACAGCGCGATGCGGGTCGCCATCGAGCAGGCGAGCGGCGAGAAATAAAGCTCCATGGATGCCTCCTTGGCGGTTCGGCCCGGCAGCCGGGCCTCGTGTTGATTTTTGTACTGTTCTGCATAGTATAGTTTCGGTCAAGGAATTTTCTGCGAAATGGTACAAAAAAAGAAGAAGCTGCCATCTGCTGCCAAACCACCGGCTGGCAAAAAGGCTGACGCCGCTGAGCCGAAGCGGCGCGGCCGGCCGCGCGCCTATGAGCCCGATGTCGCGCTCGGCAAGGCGCTCGACCTGTTCCGCAAGCGCGGCTTTGCCGCGACCTCGCTCGACGACCTCAGTGCCGCGACCGGTATGAACCGGCCGAGCCTCTATGGAGCATTCGGCGACAAGCGCGAGCTCTACATCAAGAGCTATCGGCGCTACCGCGATGATGCGCGCGCTGCGATGGTCGACATCTTCCGGGAGGAGTTGCCGATCCGCGAAAGGCTGATGCGCATCTATGCGGTGGCGCTCGATATCTATCTTTCCGGCGATTCTCCGCGCGGCTGCTTCACGGTGGTGACGGCAGCCTCCGACGCGGTCGCCGATCCCGAGATCCGCGCTTTGGCGCTCGACGGCTTCGTCGAGCTCGACAAGGCTTTTGCCTCGTGCTTCCGCCGCGGTAAGGAAAAGGGCGAGCTATCGCCGGCGGCCGACGTTACCGCGCTCGCGCAACTCGCCTCCGCCACGCTCCACACCATCGCGCTGCGCGCGCGCGCCCGTGTCTCGCGCAAGGAATTGGAAGCCCTCGTCAACGGTGCCATCGACGTGATGTGCCGCTAAGCGTCGCATAATCCATCGTCGTCCCAGAGCGTTTTCGAGCGAGGCATGCCCTCGGACCTGATCCGAGCGTGGACGCCGGTTCGCATAGCGATCAAGTTTACGCAGATCGCGTAGACTTATCTGCGCAGAAAACGTGTTAGAATAGAAGGTGTGCGACGACCAATATTACGTCTGCAACCCTTTAAAACAGAAATGAAACAGCGCCGTCACCGCACCTCTCCATCGTTGGCGATGCGAGCAGGTGAAGATGACGAGCTACCCGGTCAGAACACTCCTGCTTGCGCTGATTACTCGGTCACGGTGCGAGATGATCGAACATCTCCCCCCCTGAAAAAGGAGCAAAAATGGCCCGAATTGTCTCAATCTGTTTCGGACTGATCGCCTATGCAATCTTCGTGGGCACAATTCTTTATATGATCGGCTTCGTCTTCGGCGCGGTCGTGCCGAAAGATATCGACTCAGGGCCCGCCACGCCAACGCTCGAGGCGGTGATCATCAATCTTCTGCTCTTGTCGCTCTTCGCTCTCCAGCACAGCGTGATGGCCCGCAGGTCATTCAAGCAGTGGTGGACCCGGTTCATTCCAAATGCAATCGAGCGAAGCGTGTATGTCCTTCTCGCCAGTCTGGCCCTGATCTTGCTGGCTTGGCAATGGCGCCCGATTCCCGCGATAATCTGGAGCGTTGCGGATCCGACCGCCGCCATGGCGCTGCAAGGGCTGGCACTGTTCGGCTGGTTCATCGTGCTGTTCGCCAGCTTCCAGATAAACCACTTTGAGCTGTTCGGACTGAAACAGGTGTTCGCAAATCCAGCCGCCAGCGCTGTCGGCTCTCGTTTCAAGACTCCATTTTTGTACAGACTGGTACGCCATCCACTCTATCTAGGCTTCATCATCGCGTTCTGGTCGACGCCAACAATGACGGCCGGGCACTTTCTATTCGCAGCCGTCGCAACAGCCTACATCTTCTTTGGCGCCAGCCTGGAGGAGCGCGATCTGATTGCGTTGTTTGGCGATCAGTATCGGCAGTACCGGGAGCGAGTCGCGATGCTGGTGCCCTGGCCTCGCTCCTTCAAAGCCGATCGCTATACAACCGAGCCTAACGCCAGCGACCGCTGAGGCCCCGGAGATATCCGCGACCAAAGCAGAACAAGACGTACCCGCGTCGCTCGATGCGAGAGCCTGCGCGGGTCGTCATTCTCCCTTTATGCTGCCTCCAGACTTGTCCGTAGCGCTCCCGTGAAAAAACTCTCTTCGAGATCGGATAGGAAAGCATCCACCAGTCGGCCACGATGGCGGAATGCTTTATGGCTTGCACCACTCTTGCTGGCCTCATTGACTCTGCTGACGGATCGTGCAGCCGCGGCGGAACAGGTGGACCCTACGCCGCGGATCGCCATCATTTCGGCATACACCCCCGAATGGCGCGTGCTCAAGAATGCAATGAGCGCGACCCGGACGGAGGTCATAGCGGACGCGACTTACATCGTGGGTCAACTCGAGGGAAAAGATGTCGTTCTCTTCCTCAGCGGCGTGTCAATGGTCAACGCGGCCATGACCACGCAGGGCGCAATTGATCATTTCAAGATCAGGCGCATCGTCTTCTCCGGAATTGCCGGCGGCATCAACCCCAGTCTTTCAGCAGGGGATGTCGTCGTGGCCGACCGCTGGTCTGAATATCTCGAATCCGTCTTTGCCCGGAAAGCCGGGGCCGGCTGGTCGGTACCGAACTGGCTCGGCAAGACGCTGCCGAACTACGGCATGATCTTCCCCCGTGCGGTAGGAATTGCTCATCCGGGAGAGCGCGAGCCGGAAAAGCGCTTCTGGTTTGACGTCGATCCGACCATGCTGGAGACCGCGCGTTCGGTCGCGACGAAAGTCGAGCTGAAGGCCTGCTTAAAGCCGGCTGTCTGCGGAACCACGCGTCCCCGTGTCGTCATTGGAGGCGCCGGCGTCTCCGGCCCGGCGTTCATTGACAATGCCGAATTCCGCAAGTGGATCTATGACACCTTCAAGGCCAACCTCGTCGACAATGAAAGTGCGCCAGTCGCCCACGTGGCCTATTCGAACCACATCCCCTTCATAGCCTTCCGAGGCTTGTCGGATCTGGCCGGCGGCGATGCCGGCGAAAACACGGAGAATGAGCTCGAACACCTGGCTTCGGACAACGCCGCCACCGTGGTCAAAGCATTTCTCCACGCTCTCCCAGCTCAAGAGCCTTCTGAGCGCCGCCCTGGCGAAGCGAGCAAATAACATAGACCTGTAGCTGCGCAGGGAGGAATGCGGGCTCTCGCCAACCATGCGCGAGACGTGCTCGCGGTCTCATCTCATTTTTTTCTCATGACCGCATCATGACTTCGGCATCGCCGACCTTTACCCAGAAGCCAGGCCTGCCGCGCAACGTCGTGGTGGTGATACCTGCAGACCTATCGGGCGCTCTCTGGAGAGCGCCCGCGTGTTGAAGAACAGGGCCGACTACTGGCCCCGATAAGCCTTAATCTTTTCCTCGACCTCTCTCTTCACGGCCTCAAGGTTGAAGCTCGCCGGCGCCTGCATCGGAGGGTAGTCGATGGCCGTTTGCGCCAATTTGGCAACCTCTTGCTGAACAAGCACGAAGCGCCAGAATTCGCGGGCCATGAAATCATTCATGTAACCTCCGCCCATATTGTTCAGGCTTTCGCCGCGGATTGACGGCGTCCGCTCAAACGGGTCTTGGCGGATGTTGACCATGGTCGGCATATCGGTGGTGTCCTTCTCGCCCGGCCACCCGTGTGGCTGCTGGAAGAACTGAAACTTGAAGTTATCGTGGCGAAGCGCACCGAGAAGCGGACCGGCGAAATAGAAGATCTCATGGCGGACGGAGGGACCCTTGCCCGTCAGCAGATCCATCTGATTGTAACCGTCGAGGTGGTTCTTGTAGGTGCGGCCTTCCAGCGTCACGCCCTTGAGAAGCTGGTCGGTAATGTTCGGGTTTCCCGCCGCAGCGGTAAGTGTCGGGAACCAGTCGAGCCCAGAGAAGATTCCATTCTCGACCAACCCCGGCTTGATGCGGCCCGGCCAGCGAATGATGGCCGGCACGCGGAAGCCGCCTTCATAGCTGGTCCCCTTGGTGGCCTTGAACGGGGTCATGCCGCCATCCGGCCAGGTGAACACCTCGGCGCCGTTGTCCGTTGTGAAGATGACAATGGTGTTGTTGGTTTCGCCGATGTCATCGATATGCTTGAGCAGGGCGCCCACGCTGTCGTCGAGCTGCGCCATGCCGGCTTCCTCGAGACCGTAGTTCGTGTCGTTGTTCTGCATCGCGCTGTACTTCTTCGACAGGAACGTCCAGACGTGCATGCGCGTCGTGTTGTGCCAGACGAAGAAAGGTTTGCCGTCGCGCTTGGCCTTATCCATGAAGTCACTGGACGATTTGACCAGCACCTCGTCGAAGGTGGTCATGTCGTACTTCGGCTTCAGGAACGGCAGATCATGCATATTCGGGACGTTCGACATGTCGGGGAACGGCGGCAGCGGCCCCTCGTCGACGATCCTTTGCTTGCCGATCTTGCCCCAGCGCGGCATCTCGGTGGGGTCGTCATTATCCGTCGCGTAGCTGTGGATCAGGCTCCGCGGGCCATACTTGTCGTAGTAGTCCTGGTTGGCGGGGAACGAGTACCAGTACGGATCAGACATCGCGTCGAGGTGATATAGATATCCGAAGAATTCGTCGAAGCCGTGCACCGTCGGCAGATATTTGTTGAGATCGCCGAGGTGGTTCTTGCCGAACTGCCCCGTTGAGTAGCCGAGCGATTTGAGCACGGTGGCGAGCGTCACGGCTTGGTCCGGGATGCCAACATCGGCACCAGCCTGACCGACAGTCGTTAGCCCCGTGCGGATTGGTAACTCGCCAGTGATGAAGTTGGCGCGCCCTGCTGTGCAGCTCGCTTCGGCGTAGTAGTCGGTGAACATCATGCCTTCGGACGCCAGCTTGTCGAGGTTTGGCGTCTTGCCGGACATCATTCCGCGGTGATACGCGCCGACGTTGAACCAGCCGACATCGTCTCCCATGATGACAAGAATGTTCGGCGGCCGTTGCTGCTGCGCGGCCGCCGGTGGTCCGGCCGCCACCAACACGGCTGCGAACAGCGCAAGTACGCCGATCCAAAGGGTCCTTCGGATACTCATGACCTGTTCCCTTCCTCGAACTGATGTCGATTGCAATACATAGCACCTCTCGGAGCGCACCGTGCAGCGAGCGCATCCGAGCGAGCCTTCCGCCTCTTGCTCTTCAGCCTATTAAAGGTGGCCTGACCGCGGCTATGCACTTCCGGCAGATCGCATCCCGAGGTAGGGGCCTCAGTTTGCGGGTATGCGCGTCAAGGTGCCCACCACGGCCTCCGCAGTCTCCAGCGCTCCCTCCACCCATCCCTGGTTGGTCGACCAGGCCTCGCCGACGATGTGCAGCGCCATTCCGGGCACCGGCGCGGCGATTGTCTTCATGAGCTCCCAGCTCTTCACGCCCTGATTCCAGGTGTGCCAGGCGCCACCGTACGGATCTTCTTCCCAGTTCATGAAGCCGACCGACAGCGGTGCTGGCATGGGCTGATCGAGCCCGTGCACGACACCGATCTGGCGGCGGACTTCTGTCGCCACGGGGCCATCAGGATCGAGCACGGTGAATCCGCTGGCGGCCGGCTGCTCCAGGCGCCGCAAGCCGGCCCAGTAATCGAGCTGCGGACGATCGAAATAGCCCATGGTCAGGTGGCCTGTCGCGCCTGCCGGCCGGTCAGGCTCGGTGCCGAAATAATAGATCTGCCGGATCGGCAGGTCGGTCGTCGCCCGTCCGCTGGTCAGACCGAGCGGACGCCACCAGGGCTGCTCATGGGCGACGAAGACCTTGCCAAGCGGCCGCGGCGTCACGGTTGCAAGCAGAGCTGCAACGCGTGGTTCTTTCAACGCGGCGCAGTCGCCGATGAGTTCGATCGCCCGGCGTGGCAGCGCAAGTACGACACGGCGCGCACGAACGGCGCGCGGTCCCTCAGGCGTTGCAAAGACGAGTTCGTGCAGGCCATCGCCTGTCTGGGCCGGACCGCGCAGTGATACCAACCTGTGCTGATGATAAAGCGTGCTGCCTTCGCGCACGATGGCGGCCGCAAGCGCGTTCGGCAAGGCCTGCATGCCGTCCACCAGGGTTTTCTCGGTGGCGCTGTTGGTATACTCGACCACCAGCGACAATGCGTCGGCGGCATTCCAGTTGCTCACGACTGCACTGTAGCCAATCCCCATCTCGATGAACTGCAGCGCCTCATCCGATAGGAATCGGCCAAGCAGATTGCGGAAGCCCCAGTCGATCAATGGAAAGCCGTCGAGAGTGAGCGACTCTTTCATCTTCACCCAGTCATCGGGCGAAAGGTGCTTCATGGAAGGCATCACCCGTTGGACGGCTTTGACGATCAATTCGAACGGATCGAGATAGAGCTCGTCCGGGCGCAGGCTGTAGGGGAGGGGTTGCTTCTTTGCGATGTCGCCGGCACGCCACTCCTTGCCGCGGGAATAGAAGATGCTCTCCGAGTTGCCCGTGGTGAACTCGCGAATCTTCAGACCGAATTTTGCCGCGAGCGAGGTGATGAGCGTGTGGCTGGAAAGGAAGCGCATCCCGCCGAATTCTGCGGCGATGCCGGTAGTCCCCGGCATGGTCACGCTGAATAGGCGACCGCCGACGCGCGCGGAGGCTTCGAACACGGCAATGCCGCCGGGAGGCTGGCCGCAACCGAGCAGGCGCCACGCGGCGTAGAGGCCGCCAACCCCGGCGCCGACGATAGCTGTGTCCAAGGTGTCACCGGTTGATCGAGATGGATCGTTGCTGTTCATTGCGGGCATTCCTGTCAAATCGAACGATTACGACGCTGCGCGGCCCCAGATGAGGAGTACGCGAGCGATCAAGCGCGCCCCAAGTCTTCCTCTGTCACTACGATAATATTTCTACGCATCGGAATTCGGCTACCGACGAAACATCGCATCGTCATATCTGAATAACTCCACACCACGCGACTGACCAAGTTCGGGGAAGACAGTCTGGTCCGCGTGTGCCTTCGAGATCAAACCGAACCGGTCAAATGCAATTCGGAGTCCGGCGGACCCTGATGCCC
Source organism: Bradyrhizobium sp. Arg237L (assembly GCF_029990105.1). Lineage (NCBI taxonomy): Bacteria > Pseudomonadati > Pseudomonadota > Alphaproteobacteria > Hyphomicrobiales > Nitrobacteraceae > Bradyrhizobium > Bradyrhizobium sp. Arg237L. The sequence continues at coordinate 150,675 of NZ_JAQMIL010000009.1, forward strand.
TACACTCGCGCGCCGTGACGATCCGGTCCGGCCGGGGAGCCGAGCTAGAACGCAAGTCACATTGATCCTCAACAGACATTTGGTCAGTCTGCTGAGTTCAGGAAAGATGCAATGTTTCGACCGTAACCGAATTCAGATGGGTAGAAATATTTCCGTAGTGAGAGGCGGAAGATCTGGCGCGAGCCTACGACCCGTAGCTGTGCCGGTAGCAACGCGTGAACACTGGTTCGCTTTACGTTTGGAAGCAAACTCTGGCGACTCCAGGGGCCAGGTCGCTCCTAATGCCGGACATGACAAAAGTTAAAGGTCCTGCGTCCACAATGGCAACAGAGCAGCCGGAACGATTGGCGCAGCGGTCTTGCCGAAAATTCTTGCGTTTATTGAGTTTGATTGCTCGCGCAATCTGTCAGCGTCTGCTTGACGCCCTTCATGCTCACGCAAATCAGCGAGATTGTTCAACAGGATTGCCAACGTTGGGGTTTCTGTCCCGGCGCCGGAGCGCAACAACCCGATCGCCCTGGTGAAGAGCGCTTCAGCTTCGTCGGTCCGACCCAATTGAAGTAGCAGAAGCGCCTTGTTGTTCATGATGCATGCGAGTGCGGGGCTGTCTTCACCAAGCGCGCTTACCAGAATCCCGTTTGCTTCGTCGTAAAGTCCTTCGGCCTCCTTTGGCCGCCCCATGGCGATATAGAGCGATGCGAGCCGACCGAGACTTCCTGCAACTGCCGGATGACGGGGGCCAAGAGCCTTGCGATAAATCGCGAGCGGGCGCGCGTAGTATTTCTCAGCGTCGCCGAACTTGCGGCGCATTTGATAAACTTCCGCGATGCTGGATAATGTGTCGGCGACAATAACAGCATCCGTCCCCACGACGCGCTCGCAGATTGCGAGTGCCCGTTGAAGGAACACTTCCGCGGAGTCGGCGTCCCCCATTATGATGCGTAGCTCAGCGACCGCCTCAAGTGCCGGCACGATAGCGACATTGTCCGGGCCAAACCACTTCTCCTTGATTTCCAGCATTTTCGACGCGTATCCACCAGCCTCCTCGAATTGACGCTGGGCCATCGCGAGACGAGCAAGGTCCGCGTAACTGTCCGCCACCTCGGTATGGTTAGTTCCAAATGTGGACTGGCGAATCGCGAGGGCCCGGCGGAAGAGCCGATCAGCCTCTGCGAACTCCGCACGATCCTGATGGATCATTGCCAGCGGCAACAAGGCTCGCACGACGTAGATGTGGTCAGGGCCAACGGCCTTCTGGTAGATGGCGAGCGGACGGTCAGCAAGTTGTGCCGCATCGGCAAAACGGCCTTGTCTGCGCAAGACCCGTACCAGACTGACCAAGGTGTCGGCAATTTCATAGTGATTAGGTCCCAGGAGTCTCTCTCGGCCTGCCAGTACCTGGCGCAACATCTGTTCTGCCTCGGGGAAGCGACCGAGACCGTCGAGTGTCAACGCCAAGGCCTGCATGTCACCAAGAGGATGGCGTTCCCCAGATCCAAATGCTGCTTCACGAATGGCGAGAGAGCGCCGAAAGAGGGGCTCCGCTTCGATGTAGCGGCCTTGCCAACGATAGAGGGCACCCAGATGGTACAGACTTTCTCCAATCGCGGGATCGCTGGGCTGGAGTCGCGCTTCGCGGATGGACAGGGCACGACGCAACAGCGGTTCCGCGTCGGCAAAGCGGCTTTGCATGCGGTAGTTCGTTCCGAGGTACACCAAGCATAGCGCGAGGCCAAGCTCATCTGCAGGAGCTTTTCTTTCCTGTATGGCAATGACTCGCTTGTACACGCCTTCAGCCTCGCCGTAGCGACCCAAATCCTGGTACAACATGCCCAGAGACGCGAGCGCGTGGCCCACCTGGAGTTCGTCAGCTGGCCACACTTTCTCCCGCAGCGCGACCGCTTGCTTCATTGCGGCCTCAGCTTTGGAAAAATCCATCTTGTCCCACCATAGTTTCCCGAGTTCGTGTGCGGCATAGGCGGCAACAGCTTCGGTGCCGAGGCGATTGTCGGTGACTTCGAGTGCTGCGCTGAAATGCTGCTCTGCTTTGGGCAACTGGCGCTGCAAGACCGCAATAGATCCGAGCAGGGAATGCATCCGTGCCGTGAGCACACTATAATGTCCGAACACCTGGTCGCGAATATTCAGCGCTCGCTCGGCAGCCTTCCGGGCCTCGTCGTATTTTTGCTGGCTCTTGTAAAAAATAGCCTGCCATTCAAGGACATAGGACACTTCGAAACTCTGCGGCCCCCGCGCTTGCTCCGCATCCCGTAGGGTCTTCTCATAAAGCATTTCGGCTTCGGCCGGCTTGTTGGCCTTGGCCAAATCCTCCGCCTGACGAATCACGTCGGGTCGGAGCCGCCAAGAAATCGGCCGCGCACTGCCGTTCGATTCAGTTTCACCGGCAAATGCAATCGACGGCCCGCACGCCGTCACAATTGCCATTACGTAGAGGAAATGGATCGCAATTCCGCGAGAAGCCCGCAACATAGATTGCAACTCCAATGGTTTCCCATTCTCGTGGGAATTTGAAAATCGCAATCTAGGTGTAATTTGTCTGGTGCACAACCGAGGACCAATTCAGCTTTTCGGCGGATAAGGAGAGACCAGCCGCCCTACCTGCGGGCATTCCAGTTAACAGTGTTGCGCCCCATAGCCGTTGGGCTTGCGCGCGTCTGTGATTGTTTCGCTGTTCAAAGCGCAAGGCTGTCTGACTGCGCCCAAGTTCTCGGCCTACCTCCGACAACCGATATGGGATATGGTGAGAGCTGAAGCGCGGTTTAGCTCAGGCCGGACTTGGAAGTGCCTTTGGTGCCGGAAGCTCGTCAGTCTTTCCCCAGCCGACGTGGATGGTGACTGAATCCTTCGACGGCTGCGGGCCAAAAGCGGTCAAGACCCACCTGCACCAATGGCGTCTATGAAGCGGGGAAGTGACAAGCGTAGCCCGTTCGCCCAACGCTGAAATAATTCTGTAGCTGGAGAACGGCCATTTCGGCCGCAGACGTTTGCAATTCGCGAATCGCGAGCACCAGGAAAAGCGGCGTCAGGTGAATTCTTTGCGTTTGTTCAGTGTAGCCTGGCGCGGACAACTTTGGTTGAAACGAAGGAGAGCGCCATGACGGCAGATCGATCTGTTGCCGCTGCTGCGGCCAAACTAGGCAAAACCTTCACGGGGCAACTCCTCAAGCCCGCAGATGCAGGCTACGAGGAGGCAAGGAGGGTGCACAACGGGCTGGTGGACAAACGCCCGGCGTTGATCGTGCAATGCCATAACCCGGCAGACGTGACCGAGGCGATCAAGCTTACGCAAGAGCTGGGCCTCGAGGTGGCGGTTCGCGGCGGCGGCCACAATGTGGCAGGACGCGCGACGACCGATGGCGGCGTTATGATCGACTTGGCGCCGATGAAAGCGATTCAGGTCGATCTCAAGAACCAAACGGTTCGCGCGCAGGGCGGGGCTACCTGGGCCGATCTCAATCGGGAGACGCAAAAGCACGGCCTCGCAGTGACGGGCGGCGTTGTCTCGAGCACCGGGGTCGCGGGGCTCACTCTCGGGGGCGGTTTGGGCTGGTTGATGGGCAAGTATGGGCTCGCCCTCGACAATCTTTGCTCCGTCGACCTCGTCGACGCCGAGGGCAAAGCCATGCGGACCGCCAAGGACGAAGAGCCCGACCTGTTTTGGGCCGTGCGCGGAGGAGGCGGCAACTTCGGCGTGGCAACATCATTGGAATATCAGCTGTATCCGATAGGCCCGACTGTCACGGGCGGCTTGCTCGCGTACCCGTATGACCACGCCCGCGATGTGCTGAGATTTTTCCGCGAAAGCACTGCGTCCCTGCCTGATGAACAGACATTGTTCGCCGCCCTCACTCATGCGCCCGATGGCTCCGGCGCCAAGCTGGCGGCGATGGTGACGAGTCACTGTGGTTCGCTTGACGCCGGCGAAAAGGCGGTATCGCCACTCAAGCAATTCGGATCTCCGATACTGGATGCGGTTGGTCAGATGACCTACTGCGACCTCAACGGCATGCTCGATGCCGGCTATCCAAAGGGGGCATTCAATTACTGGAAATCGACCTTCCTGAGACAGTTGAGCGATGATGCAATCGACACCATGATCCAGTGCTTCGCGCGCTGTCCGAGTCCGATGGGGCAGCTTCTGCTCGAGCACATCCACGGTGCCGTTGCGCGGGTTGGCGTCCAGGATACGGCCTTCCCGCATCGAGCGAACGGCTACAACTTCATCGTATTGTCTCAATGGACCGAGCCGGCAATCACCGACCAGTGCATCGCCTGGGCGCGTGAGACATATGCGGCGATGGAGCCCTTTGCTGCCGCTGGCCGATATGTGAATTACCTCGGCGACGATGAGCCCGGCGACGCGGTTTCGGCCGCCTATGGGCCAAACTACCGGCGTCTTCAGGAACTGAAGACAAAGTACGATCCGAAAAACTTCTTCCGGATGAACCAGAACATTCGGCCATTGGGCTGAAGCCCGGCCCGGAGGCGGCGAAGTGCCATGTTTGCAACCGCGCCTGGCCTAAAGGGCCAGGCCGGCGGCCCGGGGCCAATGCCGACTATGCCGCTTCCAGCCACTGATCGATTTCTGCGCGCAACAAGCCGACACGGCCATTTGCGACGATTGCGGCTAAAGGCTGGTTGTTCTCGCCAGTGAAGAAAGCTGCGGTCTCGCTGGCCGCCACAATCTTTACGCGACGCGTACCAGCTCATCACGTACAGAGAGCGGCGCGCCGCGCTCGGTCATGTCGCGCAGCCTACCTCCCGCCTTGTGAACCATTTCACACTTGCAGCGAGCGCGGTGCGATATCATTTCTTGAAGGGGCCTCGAAACGGGAGGCCGAGATGACAACGTCATCTCACCTTTTGCGATGGTCGACCGAGATGCTGCCGGAGCGCGCGCGGCTCTCCACGTTCCGCGAGGAGTTTGCGCGGCAGAACCTCGCCCTGGACGTGATAGATCACAGCGGCGGGCGACCGCGTATCGACGTCACCTACTTGCCGCTCGGTGCGGTTGGCGTTTGTAGCGTTGCCGCCACGCCGGTGGAGTTTATTCGTCACAAACTCCACCTCAAGGATAGCCGTGACCAATTCGGACTGAACATCGTCGAGACCGGACCGGTCCGATTTGCAACTGCTGGCCAGGAACGTGTCTATGATGCCGGCTCCGCTTGTTTGATTGACCGCGGAAGGCCGCTGCGAGTATTTGGGCCGCGTGGCGCCAGAGTCAGATACGTAATCGTGCAGGCTGCCGCCCTCAGGTCTCTGGTTGCGCAGCCGGAAGATCTATCGGGTCGGCCGGTGCGTCCTGGACCCGCGCTTAGACTCCTCGACCGGTACCTGCGGTCGCTCGCATCCCTCAAAGAACCTCCGTCATCAGAACTGGCCTCCACCATCGGCGTACATCTGCTCGATCTCGTGGCCGCGACGCTCGGGCCGACCGCCGAAGCTGCAAACATCATTACGGACCGTGGTGCGAAGGCAGCCAGGCTGCAGGCAATCCTGGCTGAGATCGCGCAACGATTCAGCGATCCCAATTTCGATCTGGACAATGTCGCCGCTGCGCTCGGCATGTCGCGGCGATACGTGCAAAAACTGCTCGAGGGGACCGGGAAGTCGTTCACCGAGCATCTTGCAGGATGCCGGCTTGAGCGGGCCTTCGCGATGTTGACTGACCCGCACCATCTGCATTTGGCCATCATCGATATCGCGTTTGCAGTCGGCTTTGGTGACGTTTCTCATTTCAATCGCACGTTCCGCCGGTACTTCGGCGAGACGCCATCAGGAGTGCGCGCCGCATCGACCCATGCGGAAGCAGAAGTGATCCTGCGACCCCTCACAGTGCGCGGGCGAGGCCGCCGCGCACTTCGCGCCACATCTGCGTTTGTGAATAGCTGAAACCCGGGACGACAGTTGGGCTAGAGCGCGATGACTTTTCTTCGAAACGTCATCCCGCTCCATCTTTAGGTTGGGGCATGATCTCCGCGCAAACGCTTCGCGTTTGTCGCGAGGGAAGCCGGTACCCACTTTTCCGGGATTATGCTCTAGTATCCCCGCCCACGGTCGACCACGTTCTCCAGCGCACCGCCGGCTTCGAAGCGCTCGATCTGCTGCGCGACATATTTCGAGATCTCGTCCGGGTCGGTATCGGCCGCATTGTGCGGCGTCAGCACCACCTTCGGATGGCTCCAGAACGGGCTCGCCTGTGGCAGCGGTTCGGTCTCGAAGACGTCGAGCGAGGCGGCACCCAGCGTGCCGTCGTCAAGCGCGCGCAGGATGTCGGCCTCATCCTGTAGTCCGCCGCGGCCGGCATTGATCAGGACCGGCGCGCCCATCGGGCTGCTGCGGTTCAGTTTGGCAAAGACGTCGCGGTTGAGGATGTGCCGCGTGTCCGGCGTCAGCGGCAGCAGGCAGACCAGGATGTTGGTCTCTCGCAGGAAGGCGCCGAGCTGTTCTGTCCCGGCAAAGCATTCGATGCCATCGACCTGCTTGGCGCTGCGGCTCCAGCCGACCACGCGGAAGCCGATCCGCGCGATCACCTCTGCCGCGTTGGCCCCCAGCGTACCCATTCCCATGATGCCGACCGTGATTGCGCCTGCGGCCCATTGATACCGCGGCGCCCAGAGCCTCTCGCGCTGCGACTCGCGCAAGTACAGTTCCTGGCGGTGATGCATCAGCACATGCAGCGTCACATATTCCGTCATCCGGCCGGTGAGGTCGGAGACCGCGACACGGACCAGCGGCACGTCTGGCAGGGAGGCATCCGCCATCAGCGCGTCGACGCCGGCGCCGAGATTGAAGATCACGCGCAGATTCGCAAACGCCGCAAGCTCGCCCGGCAGCGGCTTCCAGACCGCGGCGTACTGCACCTCGGAACGATCGATACTTGCATCGGGCAGCACCAGCACACGCCTGTTACGGCAGACCTCGTCGAACCGGGCCTTCCATCGCACCGGCGACCAGTTTTCGGTGCCGCCATGCACCAGCAGCGCCAGCGCGCCTTTCGCCATTTTCGCACCCCAAATTATCAGCGTGACCTTCATCACATACCGGATAGAACCGGTCGCATACTCTCCTGCCACCAATCAAGCGGAGACTTTGAGATGCGCAAATTGATCCTGATTTCCGCGGAAGCTGCCGCCTCGCAATGACGGAGGGGTGCGGAACCCACTTCTTCTCCTCTCGAAATTTCTTCTAAGCCTTGTCGGCTGCGGGCATAATCGTTCGTCTTCAACACAACGGAGATGCCTGACGCATGCTGTATGCCATCCTTTGCTATCACGACGAGGACATGGTCGGTTCCTGGACCAAGGAACAGGACGCGACCGTCATGAAGAAACTTGCCGTCGTGCAGGAGAAGCTGGCCCAGCAGGGCCGGCTTGGGCCGGTGGCGCGGCTGTTGCCGACCACGGCGGCGACCACGCTGCGCAAGGACGATCCGCCGCTCGTGCTGGACGGTCCCTTTGCCGAGACCAAGGAGCAACTGCTCGGCTTCTATGTCGTCGACTGCAAGAATCTCGACGAGGCGCTCGACGTCGCGCGCGACCTCGGCGCGGCCAATCCGGGCGGCGCCTATGAGATCCGCCCCGTGGGGGTTTTCAATCCCGGGAGTGTTCAGACGTGACCGATACCGCCTGGATCGACGCCGCGCTAACCTCGGCGCGACCCCAGGCGGTCGGCGCGCTGCTCCGCTATTTCCGCGATCTCGATCGGGCGGAGGAGGCGTACCAGAACGCTTGCCTGCGCGCGCTCAAGAGCTGGCCGCAGAACGGCCCGCCGCGCGATCCCGCGGCGTGGCTGATCATGGTCGGCCGCAATGTCGGGATCGACGATATCAGGCGCAGCCGCAAGCAGGAGGCGCTGCCGGATGACGACCAGGCGATCTCCGACCTCGACGACGCCGAGGACGCGCTCGCCGAGCGGCTCGATGGCTCGCATTACCGCGACGACATCCTGCGGCTGTTGTTCATCTGCTGCCATCCCGACCTGCCGCCGACGCAGCAGATCGCGCTGGCGCTGCGCATCGTCTCCGGCCTTTCGGTGAAGCAGATCGCGCGCGCCTTCCTGGTCAGCGAAGCGGCGATGGAGCAGCGCATCACCCGCGCCAAGGCGCGTGTGGCGGACGCGAAAGTGCCGTTCGAGGCGCCGGGCGCGGCCGAACGCAGCGAGCGCCTCGCTTCCGTCGCGGCGATGATCTACCTGATCTTCAACGAGGGCTATTCGGCGAGCGGGGACACCGCCGAGATTCGCAGCCCCCTCTGCGAAGAAGCGATCCGGCTGGCGCGGCTGCTGCTGCGCTTGTTCCAGAGCGAGCCGGAGATCATGGGGCTGACCGCGCTGTTGTTGTTGCAGCACGCCCGCGCCGCGGCGCGGTTCGATGCTGATGGCGCCGTGATCCTGCTTGAGGACCAGGACCGCCGCCTGTGGAACCAGACCTTGATCGCCGAGGGGCTGGCGCTGATCGACAAGGCGATGCGCCATCGCCGCAGCGGGCCCTACCAGGTGCAGGCCGCGATCTCCGCATTGCATGCACGCGCCGAGAAGCCCGAAGACACCGACTGGCTACAGATCGAGCTGCTCTACGGCGCGCTCGAGATCATGCAGCCCTCGCCGGTGGTGACGCTGAACCGCGCGGTGGCGGTATCAAAGGTGCGCGGACCGGAAGCGGCGCTCGAGATGATCGATCCGCTCGCCCAGCGGCTGCAGAACTATTTCCACTTCTATGGCGTCCGCGGCGCCTTCCTGATGCAGCTCGGCCGCAACGAGGAGGCGCGCGTCGCCTTCGACCGCGCGATTGCGCTCGCCAACACCACCGCGGAGGCCGCCCACATCCGCATGCATCTCGACCGCCTGATCCGCGACAGCCAGCCGCGTGGCGCCAAGTCTTCGAAGAAATAAAAGTCTTCGAAGAAATAATTCTGCGATCTTTGTCGGATACGGGCTTCGAAGTTCGTCCAGAGGGCATGATCCGGCCATGCTTGGACAACAAGATCGTCGACGGCGACAGTGGCATCAACCCAAGGAGCGAGCGATGCAAGTCAATCCCTATCTGTTCTACAGCGGCAACTGCGAAGCAGCGCTGAAATATTATGAGAAGGTGCTCGGCGCGAAGATCGAGGCGATGCTCACCCATGAGCAGGCGCCGGAATCGATGCCGGTCGCGCCCGACTGGAAGAAGAAGATCATGCACGCCAAGATCACGATCGACGGCGAGATCCTCATGGCCTCCGATTCGCCGCCGGAATATTTCCACCAGCCGCAGGGCTTCGCGGTCTCTCTGACGGTCGAGGACCCAGCCGACGGCGAACGCAAGTTCAAGGCGCTCGCTGAAGGCGGCACCGTGACCATGGCCTTCACGCCGACCTTCTGGGCCAAGGGTTTTGGCATGTGCGTCGATCAGTTCGGCATCCCCTGGATGGTGAACTGCCCGGCGGAGGGGATGTAATCGACGCTGCGACCGTAGCGCCGTAGGGTGGGCAAAGGCGCGCAAGCGCCGTGCCCACCATCAACACTCCGCTCGCGATGGTGGGCACGCTTCGCTTTGCCCACCCTACGCGATCCCGTTCATCGGCACCGCGGATAGATCGCCGAGAGGTCGCGCCCGCGCAGCAGCAGAAGCCGCGACGTCAATCCGCCGTGGCTTACGATCCAGCCACGCACCGGCCCCGGATAGGCCTCGAGCACCGCCTCGGAGGCCTCCGGCTCGGCATAGAAGCGGCCGCGTCCGTCGACCGAACGCGCGGCATGGAAGCCGAGCACGGCACGCCGCGTCACGCAGATGCGATCGTTCGGGACCATCGAGAGCACCAGCGTGCAGGCCGACAGGCACGGCCCGTCGATCACCACGCGCTCGCCGGAGGCGCGCACGCGCGCGAACAATTCGATGAAGGGCTCGACCTCTCCGCCCGGGCTTGCCAGGATGCGGACCTCGGCGCGCGCGAACGAACTTACTGCGAGCAGCGCCGCTGCGATCAAAGCCGCCTTGATCACCGCCCTTGACGTCGCTCTTGGCATCCGCGGGCTCCCTGATTTCCTCGTTCCCGTCGCATATTTAACGGCGTCGCATGCGGCAAGATTTTGTCATGCGTGCGCCCGCCTTGGGCAAGTCGCGACAGAAGGCGCGGACATCGTCTAAACTGGCGACTGCATGCGATTCCTTCGCATGATGCTGCTCGCCGCAAGGCTGGCCCAGGCTTCAAGATGAACATCGAAACCAATCTGTGGCTGATCCGGCACGCCCCTGTCGATGGGCCGAAAGGGGTCATTCATGGCCCGGACGCGCCGGCCGACCTCGGCAATCAGGCGGCCCTTGCCGCGCTGAAGGCAAGGCTGCCGCAGGGCGCGTTTGCGGTCTGCAGCCCGGCGCGCCGCACGCGGGAGACCGCGGCGGCGCTCGGGCTCGCAGCGGCCGAGAACGCCGCCTTTCGTGAACAGGATTTCGGCGCCTGGACCGGGCGGCGCCACAACGATCTCGTGGCCGAACTCGGCGACGCCTATCATGCGTTCTGGCGATCGCCGGCGAGCAATCGGCCGCCCGGCGGCGAAAGCTTTGTCGATCAGATCGCGCGCGCGAGAGAAGGGCTTGCATCGCTGCCGGCAGGCGATGCCGTGCTGGTCGTGCATTCCGGCACGATCCGCGCAGTGCTCGCGATCGCGCTCGGCCTTCAGGCCGAGAACGCCCTGCGCTTCGTGATCGATCCGCTGTCGCTCACCCGGATCGATCGCCTGGCCGATGGCTGGCGCGTCATCGCGGTCAACCAGCGCTAAGACGTGTCTCTAGCCGTTCCGCCCCTGTCCGCGCAGCGTCGGCAATCCGATGCCGGCGGCATCGAAACCGCCGTCGACGGCGAGGATCTGCCCGGTGATGTAGCTTGCGCGTTCGCTGCTGAGGAAGAAGATCGCTTCCGCCAGTTCCTCTTCGAGACCGTAGCGGTTGAGCGGGATCGCGTCGTGATAGTCCGCGCGGATGGCCGCCGTATGCACCGCTTTCGCCATCGCGGTGTCGACCGGGCCCGGCGCCACCGCATTGACGCGGATGCCGAGCGAGGCGAGCTCGACCGCAAGCTGCTTGGTCAGATGCGCAAGCCCCGCTTTGCTGGTGCCGTAGGCCGAGCGCAGCGTCGAGGCGCGCACCGCCGAAATCGAGGTGATGTTGACGATGGCCCCGCCGCCATGCTCGCGCATCAGCGGCGCGGCTGCCTTGGCGCAGAGGAACGGTCCGGTGAGGTTCACCGCCAGGATCCGGCTCCAGTCCGCGTCCGACGTCTCGAGCAGCGGCGCGAACACCGCAACCCCGGCATTGTTGACGAGCGCATCGAGCCGACCGAAGCGTTTTTCCACCGCGGCAACTGCCGCAGCGACGGCAGCGGCGTCGGAGACGTCGCAAGGCAGCGCCAGCGTGTTCTCGGCCTGCTTGAGGCCTGCGACCGCGTCGTTCAGCAATTCGCGCTCGATATCCAATAGCGCGACGCGCCAGCCCTCGGCGAGGAAGCGCCTGGCGGTGGCAAGCCCGATGCCGCGCGCCGCCCCGGTGACGAGCGCGACCTTCTGCGAAGATGAAGTCATGAATGTTCCGATGTTTTCCGATATCGGTTCCTGTTGCGCCGTCTACCCGGCGAAAGCAAGGTCTGCGGCCGCGAAATAAATCCGCCGGCGATGTCGGGCGCCCTGAGCCCTGCTTCGTCTTCCCTGTGGCGGCACATCCGGCCGCCGGCAACAGGAGTTTCCATGTCGCTCACGCTGCATTATCACCCGCTGGCGTCGTTCTGCTGGAAGGTGCTCATCGCCCTCTATGAGAACGACATCCCATTCGCGCCCAATCTGGTCGACCTCTCCAATCCCGCCGAGCGCGCGGCGCTGTTGAAACTGTCGCCGATCGGGCGATTTCCGGTGCTGCAGGACCATGCGCGGAACCAGGTCGTGCCGGAATCCAGCGTCATCATCGACTATCTCGACCGCCATTATCCCGGCCGCACCAGGTTCATTCCGCCTGACGCCGATCTCGCCTGGCACACCAGACTGCGTGAGCGCTTCTACGATCTCTATCTGCACCTGCCGATGCAGAAGATTGTCGGCGACCGGCTGCGGCCCGCCGACCGCAAGGACCCGTTTGGTGTCGAGGAGGCGAGGGCGCAGTTGCGCGCCTCCTACCGCATCATCGACGAGCAGTTGGCGCCCGGCGGCTGGGCGGCGGGCGAGGCGTTTACGCTTGCCGATTGCGCCGCCGCGCCGTCTTTGTTCTACGGCAACATGATGGTGCCGTTCGGCGACCGGCACGAGAATCTGCACGCCTATTTCGAGCGCCTGAAGGCGCGCCCGTCCTTCGCGCGGGTGATGAAGGAGGCGGAGCCCTATTTCAAGATGGTCCCGAAGGAGAGCTGAATGTCGTCCACCGACAAAGCCGGGATCATTCGCGCGATCTTCGCCGCCTATCTGGCGAACGACCGCCAGCGCGTCGAGGCGGCCTTCACCGACGATTTCCATTTCACCAGCCCCTATGACGACAATCTGGACAAGCCGACCTATTTCGCCCGCTGCTGGCGAGATAGCGACTGGATCGCGAGCCATGAGCTGGAACGGATCTTCGTCGAAGGCGACGAGGCCTTCGTGACCTATAGCTGTATGGCCAGGGACGGAAAGAACTTTCGCAATACCGAGTTCTTTGCCTTCGACGGCGACAAGGTGAAGCGCATCGACGTCTATTTCGGCGCGACCTATCAGGATGGCAAATTCGTCAAGCAGGGCGCGTAGGGTGGGCACGCCACCCGCGCCCAATTGCCGCAATTACCTCCAGAATAATTTTGCAGGACCTGTCGGTGCGGCAAGACCCGGTTCGTCTTATCTGCGAGTGCCTGAAGACAAGTGACCAATCAGTGACCCCCTAACGGAGCGCGAGACGATGCGATTCATGGTGATAGTGAAGGCCAACCGGGACACCGAAGCCGGCGTGATGCCCTCGACGGAACTTTTGGCCGCGATGGGCGCCTTCAACGAGGAGATGGTCAAGGCCGGCATCATGCAGGCCGGCGAGGGCCTGCATCCAAGTGCGAAGGGCGCGCGGGTCGGCTATGGCGGCGGGCAGCCCCGCGTCAGCCACGGACCTTTCAGCTTGAGCAACGATCTCGTCGCCGGCTTCTGGCTGATCGAGACCAAATCGCTCGATGAAGCGATCGACTGGATGAAGCGTGCCCCGTTCGAGGACGGCGAGATCGAGATCCGGCAGGTTTTCTCCACTGAGGATTTCGGCGAAGCATTGACCCCCGAACTGCGCGAGCAGGAAGAGCGCCTGCGCGCCCAGGTTGCCCGAAACTGACCCTCCCTGTCATTCCGGGGCGCACGAAGTGCGAACCCGGAATCCATCGGGCCACACACGCAAGCGGCGAAATGGATTCCGGGCTCATCGCTACGCGATGCCCCGGAATGACGATGGCGAGACTGACCTTCACCCACCCAAAGGAACCACCCATGCGATTCATGATGCTGATGATCCCGCTCGGCTACGAGACCGCGCCGCCGAAGATCGACCTCGACCCGGAACGCGTCGCCGCGATGATGAAATACAACCAGGCGCTGAAGGATGCCGGCGTCCTGATCGCGCTGGACGGGCTGCATCCGCCGTCGGCGGGCGCCCGCGTCTCCTTCGCCACTGGCAAGCCCGTGGTCACCGACGGACCCTTCACCGAATCGAAGGAAGTGCTCGGCGGCTACTGGATGATCAACGTGGCCTCGCGTGCGGAGGCGATCGAGTGGGCCAAGCAATGTCCGGCCAGCGAGAACGAGATCATCGAGATCCGCCAGGTGCAGGAAATGTCCGATTTCTCGGAGGAAGTGCAGAAGGCAGCCGCCGGCTTCGATGGACTGCAGCGGGATTCGGCACACCGTTAAGCCGAGGGTCCATCAACAAAGGAGGAGAACGCATGAGCGCGAACGATACCTATCTCGCCATCTTCGTGGGCAGCATGAACAATCCGAAAATGGCCGCCTGGCACGCGCTGCCGGAGGCCGAGCGGCGCGCCAAGGAGCAGCAGGGGATGGCGGCCTGGAAGGCTTGGGTCGACAAGCATCAGGCCGTGATCGTCGCCATGGGCGGTCCGCTCGGTAAGACCAAGAAAGTCGATGCCAGCGGCATCGCTGATATCAGCAATGAGCTGAGCGGCTTCACGGTGCTGCGCGCCAGTTCGCATGAAGCCGCCGCGAAACTGTTCGAAAACCACCCGCATTTTGCGATCTTCCCCGGCGAGCGGGTGGAGATCATGCCGATCCTGCCGATTCCGGGTGGTTAATCTGGCAGACCGTCATTCCGGGGCGATGCGATAGGCTAGCATCGAACCCGGAATCTCGAGATTCCGGGTTCGGCTCTGCGAGCCGCCCCGGAATGACGAGACGTTGTGCAACCGGGCGCGCCGTTAATCTTGATGAACGGCGCGCCTCGGCGCTAGTGACCTTTGCATCCGGCTCATGTAAGACCTCTTCACATGAGCTGGCGCAAGGATACGCGCCGCGGCGAGCGCGGCTATCATCACGGCAATCTGAAGGAAGCGTTGCTGCAGGCGGCGCTCGACCTGATCACGCAGAAGGGGCCGGCCGGCTTCACTTTCGCCGATGCCGCGCGCATGGCCGGCGTCAGCCCCGCCGCACCCTATCGGCATTTCCGCGACCGCGACGAACTGCTGTCGAGCATCGCCCAGCGCGGCTTCGAACAGTTCGAACAGCTCCTGACGCAGGCCTGGGACGACGGCCGTCCTGATACGATCACCGCGTTCGAGCGCGTCGGCAAGGCCTACCTCGCCTTCGCCCGCGAGGAGCCGGCGTTCTATTCCGCGATGTTCGAATCCGGCGTTCCCGTCGAAACCACGCCCGCTTTGATGGCAGCGAGCGAACGCGCGTTTGCAGTCATTCGTGCCGCTGCCGAGCGGCTCGCGGCTTTGGCGCCGCCCGGCATGCCGCGTCCGCCGGCGATGATGATGGCGCTGCACATCTGGGCGATGTCGCATGGTGTCGCTTCGCTGTTCGGCCGCGGCGACGCCGCGCGTCGCAAATTGCCGATGACGCCGGAAGAACTGCTGGAAGCCGAAGTGCTGATCTATCTGCGCGGTCTCGGCTTCCCCACCGAGCGCACGCCCGAGCCGGTGGACGAAAAGCCTGCCGGTCCGTGGGGAAAACCGAAATAAAATTGCCGAAATAATTTTGTCGCACCCCTGTGGGGTCCGCTTGACTTTCGGATTGGATCGGCCAAGTATGTAAATGTTATTTACATTCACAACGGCGTGATGCCGCGATGGAGACGGAAATGGCCTACACCGCAGATGTCAATCGATGGCGCGGCCCCGTGGAAGAACCGTACCGCCCACGCATGTCTGAGAGCCCGTGGCACCCCGGCTGGATCGCGGTGACCATCCTCGGCTTCATCATCTGGTGGCCGATCGGGCTCGCCCTTCTCTTTTACACACTCGGGAGCAGAAAAATGGGTTGCTGGAGTCACAACGATCGCGATCGCTGGCAGAACAAGATGGAGCGGATGCAATACAAGATGGATCGCATGCGCGACCACATGGAGCGCCGCGGCTTCGGCTTTGGCTTCGGTCCGCCCTCCAGCGGCAATCGTGCCTTCGACGAATACCGTGCCGAGACGCTGCAGCGGCTCGAAGAGGAGCAGAAGGAGTTCAAGGAATTCCTGAGCCGCCTGCGTCACGCCAAGGACAAGGAAGAGTTCGACGCTTTCATGAACCAGCATCGCCAGCGTCCGACTCCGCCGAACGACCAGCCCCCGCCGCAGCAGGGCTAAGTCATAAGGTCCAAAGCTAGCCTTCAGGCGATGTGCCCCCATAAAACCTGATGGCCCTGAGCCGCCCGTTTGCGAAAGCAGACGGGCGGTTTGGTTTTGTGATCGGCGGCACCCAGCTATAATAAACAGAGACGCCGGGCCCGGCGGTGACGGTGGGGTGAACGCATGGTCACAGATGGAATGGTATCGGCGGACGCGCTGTGGCAGTTGATCCGCCGCGAGTCAGAGGTCGCAGCTTCCGATCCGCTCTTGCGCGGTTCGTCTGCGGCGATTCTCGGTCATCCTGATCTCGGGCATGCCGTCGCCTTCGTGATCGGACAACGGCTGGGCACAGGCAATGACCGTCGCGCGCTGTTGACGCGCATCGCCAACGAGGCCTTTCACGCCGAACCCGATCTCGTGGAAGCGGCAAGCCGTGACCTGCAAGGCATCATTCGCCGCGATCCCGCGACACGAGGATTTCTTCCGCCACTGTTGAACTTCAAGGGCTATGTCGCGCTGCAGGCCTGGCGCGTCTCGCACTGGCTCTGGTGCCGCGGCCGTACTGACCTCGCGCTCCTGATGCAAAGCCAATCCTCCGAGCGGCTCCAGGTCAGCATCCATCCGTCGGCCTCGATCGGAACGTCGGTGTTCCTGGATCATGCCACCGGCATCATCGTGGGCGCATTCGCCTCGATCGGTGACGAGGTCACCATGCTGCAGAATGTCACTATCGGACGACAGCAGGCCGATCCCGACGCCGCGCCCCGGATCGGTCGCGGTGTCTTCATCGGCGCCGGGGCGACCATCATCGGGGATGTGAGCGTCGGCGATTTTGCCAAGATCGGTGCGGGCTCGGTGGTGCTCGCTGACGTCCCGCCCGGATGCACCGCGGTCGGCGTGACCGCGCGGCTGACCAATTGTCCTGATGTAAGCAGGACGGCACCGTCATTGCGAGGAGCGTAAGCGACGAAGCAATCCACGCCTCCACATGCGGCAAGATGGATTGCTTCGCTTGCGCTCGCAATGACGACGTCGTCCCGGGCTTGCGCGCCGCGGCGGAGCCTTGGCGTAGCCGGGACCCGGGACCCATAACCACAGGCCTTTGTGGTGTGCTCCGCTGTAGCCGCCTTGCTCGCGCCACAACGCATTCCGGTGGTTATGGGTCCTGGCCTTCGCCAGGACGACGCGGAAGCCTCTTGCCAACAGCGCCCGGCGATGCCAATCAAGTCCCATGGACGATTGCATGACCTTCACTGCGTCGCGCTGGTGGCGCTCCTTTTAGGGAGCGGCACGTCGTCTTGTCCTACATGCAAAACATGAACGAGTGCCGCCGCAGTCCGGCGGGCGCGTGTTCTTATCTCAACAGGCCTCTTCGTGCTGCGGCTCCATCAGGAGAACGCCAATGCCTGTTGCCTTGACTGCTATCATCGCCGCCATCGCCCGGCCGCTCGCATGGCTCGGCCGCCAGGGCACACGCGCCGTCGCCGCTTTGGTGTTCATCGGCATCGCGATCCCGCCGCTCGGAGAAGCCTTGCGGCCCTTCGTTACGGAAGCCGTCTTTCTCCTGCTCTGCATTTCCTTCATGCGCGTGGACATCTCCGCGCTGCGGCTCTATTTGCGCCGGCCTGCGATCGTCGCGGCCGCGACGGGATGGACACTGCTGGCGGTCCCGGCCATCACCGGCATGTTCTGGCTCGCGACGGGCCTGCGCACGGCGTCGCCCGATCTCTTCTTAGGCTTGATGCTGCAGGCAGTGGCTTCGCCGATGATGGCCTCCCCCTCGCTCGCGGCGCTGATGGGACTGGACGCCACGCTGGTGCTGATCACGCTCGTGACCGGCACCGCGCTGGTGCCGCTCACCGCGCCGCTGTTCGCCTATCTCTTCTTCAGCGCGGCCTTGACCTTGTCGCCGGTCGCACTCGGCGCAAAACTGTTCCTGATCCTGGCCGGCGCGCTCGCGGTCGCTGCGATCATCCGATGGCTGTTCGGGCTTGCCGCGATCGAGCGCCACAAGGCGCCGATCGACGGCCTGAACATCCTGATCCTCCTGGTGTTCGTGTGCGCGGTCATGGGCCCGGTCGCGCCGAGTTTCTGGCATGAACCGCTGCAGGCGCTCGGGCTGACGCTGCTCGCCTTTGCGGTGTTCTTTGCGCTCCTCGCCGGCACCATGCTGGTGTTTCGCCGCTTCGGCATGGAGCGGGCGCTTTCCCTGGCCTTGATGGTGTCGCAGCGGAACATGGGCCTGATGGTCGCCGCCACCGACGGCGTGCTGCCGGGCCTGACCTGGCTCTACTTCGCGCTATCGCAATTCCCGATCTACCTGTCGCCGCTACTGCTCAAGCCAATCATGGAACGGCTGACGAAGCGGCGGTAGAGACAGGTGCGGCAGAACTGCCGCCAGAAATAGCGCCGTCATTGCGAGGAGCGATAGCGACGAAGCAATCCATGCTTCCGCGGACGCGGCTCGATGGATTGCTTCGCGGAGCTTGTCATCGGGCGCGCGTTCGCGCGACCCGTTGGCTCGCAATGACGGCTGGGCAGTCATTCGTCCGAAGTTCTGCGCAAGAGCGGGGGAGAGGGGGGCTTCACACATTCGTGCCGTGAATCGCGTCGATCACGGCGTCCGTCACCTCTTTCGTCGTCGCTTTGCCGCCGACATCCGGCGTCAGCACGCCGGCGGCGCAGACGCGCTCCACCGCCGCCATAAGCCGCGTGGCCGCGTCCTTCTCGCCGAGATGCTCCAGCATCTGCGCGCCGGTCCAGAAGGTCGCGACCGGGTTGGCGATGCCCTTGCCGGTGATGTCGAAGGCCGAGCCGTGGATCGGCTCGAACATCGAGGGGAAGCGACGCTCGGGATCGATGTTGCCTGTTGGCGCGACGCCGAGGCTGCCGGCGAGCGCGCCTGCCAGATCGGACAGGATATCGGCGTGCAGGTTGGTCGCCACGATGGTGTCGAGGCTTTTCGGGTTCAGCGTCATGCGCACCGTCATGGCGTCGACCAGCATCTTGTCCCAGGTGACATCGGGGAATTGTTGCGCCACTTCGGCGGCGATCTCGTCCCACATCACCATGCCGTGACGCTGCGCGTTCGACTTCGTCACCACGGTGAGAAACTTCCGTGGTCGCGCCTGCGCGAGCCGGAAAGCATAGCGCATGATGCGCGTGACGCCGACGCGGGTGAAGATCGCAACTTCGGTGCCGACCTCCTCGGGCAGGCCCTTATGGGCGCGTCCGCCGGCGCCCGCATATTCGCCTTCCGAATTCTCGCGCACGATCACCCAGTCTAGATCTCCGAGGCCGACATTGCGCAACGGCGAGGCGACGCCGGGCAGGATCTTGGTCGGCCGCACATTGGCGTATTGGTCAAAGCCCTGGCAGATCGGCAGCCGCAGCCCCCACAGCGTGATGTGGTCGGGCACATCGGGCGCCCCGACCGCGCCGAAATAGATCGCATCGAACTTCTTCAGCTCAGTGAGCCCGTCCGCCGGCATCATGACGCCGTGCTTCTTGTAGTAGTCCGAGCCCCAGTCGAACGTCTTGAACTGGAAGGCAACATCGCCGGAGCGTTGCGCCAGCGCCTCCAGCACACGAACGCCCGACGAGATCACCTCGGGGCCGATACCGTCGGCAGGAATGGCGGCGATGGAATGGGTGCGCATGAGGAATCTCTCCCAGGGTATGATTTGTCGGATGCGTAACCCACCATCTCGCACGCGCCAAGCTTCTTGGTCATTCCGGGGCGCGCGCAGCGCGAGCCCGGAATCCATTTCGCCGCATGCTCTGCGGTTGGATGGATTCCGGGCTCGTCCTTCGGACGCCCCGGAATGACGGCGGAGAAAAATTCGCCAGCAATTCCAACCTGATTGGCCCCGTCCAGCCCTCACGCAAAAAACATTCCGCTTTCGCCGTCGGGCAAATCAGTGATTTAACTCCGCGCGTCTCACCCGAATGAGGGGCGGATCGCGATCGTCACGAACGTTGCGGTGAGATGCGGTGGACGTGATGCGTGCGACTGACGAGCGCGCGCATCACGGACGGCGAAGTCGTGTGGTCCTGGCGCCCCGACGCTGGCGCTAAGTTTTTCGCGCGAACA